>JAWVYG010000010.1:0-13711 GCA_033722815.1 Halioglobus sp. | reverse complement strand
GTCGGCGCGCAGGCGCGCAGGATGTCGCAGAAGATGCGCTCGACGCACTGCTCGTGAAATTCCTGGTGGTTGCGGAAGGAGAGCAGGTAGCCGAGCAGCCCCGGCCTGTGCATGCGACGGCCGTCGTAGCAGATACGCACGCTCGCCCAGTCGGGCTGGCCCGTAACCGGGCACAACGAACGCAGCAGGTGCGTGTACAGAACCTCTTCGCGCACAGTGTCGGCGCCACAGGTAAGGCACGATGCGTCTGCTGGCGCCGGGGCCGGTACGGGCTGCAGGTCGTCCAGGCAGTCGCCCCGCAGCGCGCTACCCGCGACACACGGGTCGTCCGGCGCATACAGTTGCAGCTGTATGTCCGCCTGCACAACCCTTCCCACATCTTCCCGCACCGTTTGGCAAAAAGACTCTTCGCAGTCGAAGGATTCACCGTTCAGCGAATTCAGGTACAGCTTGAGTGACTTTGACTCCACCATGCAGGGCGAGTCTGCGGGCACGCTGAGGCGCCCTACCCGCGCCGTCGGCCGTCCGTACGGGTCGATCCAGGAGATCTCATAGGCGTGCCAGACGTCGCAGCCGTGAAAACGCGACCCAGCCGGCATGTCCAGGGTGCCACGACTCTCTCCCCGCGGGATCGGGTACAGCACCGAGGGTGCATAATGCTCGTGAACCGGGGTTTGTCGACCCAGCAGCAGTTCAGGTTCCTGGCCGTCTTTCACGGATCACTGCCTCAGGCGTTTA
This sequence comes from Halioglobus sp., assembly GCA_033722815.1. Taxonomy (GTDB): domain Bacteria; phylum Pseudomonadota; class Gammaproteobacteria; order Pseudomonadales; family Halieaceae; genus Marimicrobium. The sequence goes on along the minus strand of JAWVYG010000010.1, from coordinate 12,973 downwards.
CCGGAATTGAGCAGGTGCATGCTGTAGCTGAAAGCAATCACGGTAAACAGCGCGATCATACCGAAGGACACCGCCAGGCTGACGTCCGAGACGCCCAGCACACCGTAGCGAAATGCATTGACGACGTAGACCAGCGGATTCAGGCGGGATACCCCGGCCCAGAAATCCGGCAGAAGGTCCATCGAGTAAAACACGCCGCCGAGGTAGATCAGCGGCGTCAGCACGAAGGTGGGGACGATGGAGATATCGTCGAAGCTGTTGGCGTAAACGGCATTGATGAAGCCCGCGAGGGCAAACAACATCGATGTCATCAGCACGATGGTGACCACGACGAAGTAGCTGTGTATCTGCAGCCGCGTAAAGAACAGGGAAACCAGGGTTACCACAACGGCTACCAGCAGTCCGCGGGAGACGCCGCCGACCACGTAACCCATCAGTATGACGTAGTTCGGCACCGGGGATACCAGCAGCTCTTCCACGCTGTGATTGAACTTGGAACCGAAGAAGGACGACACCACGTTGGAATAGGAATTGGTGACGATTGCCATCATGATCAGGCCGGGAACCACGAACTGCATGTAGGTGAACCCGCCCATCTCCCCTATGCGCGAGCCGATCAGCGTGCCGAAAATCACGAAGTACAGCGACATGGTGATGGCCGAGGGCAGCAGCGTCTGCGTCCAGATACGCAGGTAGCGCTTGATTTCCTTGCGCACGATCGTCATGAAGGCGACGTACTGTTCGTTCAGGCTCATGCGCCGCCCTCCACGAGGTTCACGAACATCTCTTCCAGGCGGTTCGCCTTGTTGCGCATACTCGAGATGTGGATGCCGCGCGCATCGAGGGCGGTGAATACGTCATTAATGTGCTGCCCCTTCTCAACCTCGACCTCCAGCGTGTGATCGTCGATCCGGTGCAGGGGGAAGCCCTCGATCGAGATGCCCTCCTCGACCTCCTCCGCACAGTCGAGAATAAACACTTCCCGGTGCAACTGGCGCAGCAGCGTGCGCACCGAGGTATTCTCCACGATCGCGCCCTCGTTGATGATGGCGATGTTGCGGCACAGGGCTTCGGCCTCTTCCAGGTAGTGCGTCGTGAGAATGATCGTCGTACCCTCGGCGTTGATCTTCTGCAGGAACTCCCACATGGAGCGACGCATCTCGATATCCACGCCCGCGGTCGGCTCATCCAGGATCAGCAGCCGGGGCTCGTGCACCAATGCCCGGGCGATCATCAGGCGACGCTTCATGCCGCCTGACAGCATGCGCGACTGCACGTTGCGTTTCTCCCAGATGCCCAGCGCGCGCAGGTACTTCTCGGCCCGTTCCCGGGCCAGCGGCAACGGCAGCCCGTAGTAGCCCGCCTGGTTAACGACGACATCCAGTCCCTTCTCGAACTGGTTGAAGTTGAATTCCTGCGGAACGATGCCGATATGTTTCTTCGCGGCGGGAAAGTCCTGGTCGATATCCACGCCAAACACGCTGACGCTGCCGGAGGACTTCGCGACCAGGGAACAGATGATCCCGATAGTGGTGGACTTGCCAGCGCCGTTGGGCCCGAGCAGCGCGAAGAAGTCACCCTGGTCTACCTGCAGGCTGATGCCCTTGAGTGCATTGAAGCCGTCGGCGTACACCTTGTGCAGGTTTTCAATTTTCAGGGCTGGTATCATCGAAACTCGGTGCGCCGTTCTCAGGGCGCGACATTGTACTCATATTTGGCTGGCTAAACGACTTCCACATGGACGACGCACAATACCTTGACTACTGCAGGGGCCTGCTGCGCGACTTCGCCGCGGACCTGGTCACGCGGGCCGACACGCTCGCCGACGACGATCCGCTGCGGGAGCTGTCGGCGGCGTTCAGCGCACTGCTCGCGGAGGGTGAGGACATCTACCGGACCGGACCGTTGCTGGTAGCGCGCCTGTTCACCACCTACCCGGAACTCGCCCCACTGTTCCCGCGACAGCTGCTGTGGTTCCTCGGCGGCGACTGCCTGCACTACATGCCCGACGAGGAGATCGAGCAGTTCCAGCGACTGGAGGAGTTACGGCTGGCCGCCGCCCGGCGCGGAGAGACCTTTGACCTGCGTGGTGCGCCCTCTAAGCTGCTGAACTTACAGTAAAAAACCTGTTCGGCAGGCTCGCCGGGGCTTGACTGGCAGCAGCGCTCTTCCTACAATGCGCGCCTCTCGAAAGAGACCTTTGCGTCCCCTTCGTCTAGTGGCCTAGGACACTGCCCTTTCACGGCGGTAACAGGGGTTCGAACCCCCTAGGGGACGCCATATTGTCGCGGGAATAGCTCAGTTGGTAGAGCGCAACCTTGACATGGTTGTGGCGGGGCGCGCAGCCTCGCCGGTTCCGGCGACCGCGGTGGCGGTATACGCGAACAGGATTTGCGGGAATAGCTCAGTTGGTAGAGCGCAACCTTGCCAAGGTTGAGGTCGCCGGTTCGACCCCGGTTTCCCGCTCCAATTCTCAAGTATTTTCCAGAACATCGCCGGTTCGAAGCCGCGCGCGACCCCGGCACAGCAGCCGGGAGATCAGTCATTCGGCGTCTTTATCCAGCTTTATGGACAGGCTGTTGATACAGTAGCGCAGGCCCGTAGGGGCAGGACCATCCTCGAAGACGTGGCCCAGGTGGGCGCCACACTTGTTGCACATCACCTCGGTGCGAATCATGCCGTGACTTGAGTCGCGTTCCTCCAGGATGACGTCGTCCTGCGCGGGCTGGTAGAAGCTCGGCCAGCCGCTGCCGGAGTCGTACTTGGTATCCGAGTCGAACAGGGGTTCACCGCAGCAGCGGCAGTTGTAGATGCCCTTCTCCTTGCTGTCCCAGTACTCCCCGGTGAAGGCGCGCTCGGTGCCCTTCTCACGGCATACGTGGAATTCTTCCGGCGTCAGTTTGTCACGCCAGTATTCATCATCGCGCATAGCGGACTCCTTGTTGGATAGGGTTATACGCTTAGCGTACACTAGCGGCTCACTGCGAACTACAGAATCCCGGACCATGGCGGACCTGCACATCGAAGACTTCTACCGCGATGTCGCCAGAATCTTCCTGCACCTGTACAACAGTTTTCCGCGCAAAATCGTGCTCTATGTCGAGGACATCAGCGGCCCCGACGAGCCTGACGAGTTCGGCCTGCACCACCCGCGCTTCGATGCCTGTTTCAGCACCATGATCTGGCTCGGGGAGCAGGGGTACCTCAGCTACGATGCCACCATCGGCCGCGAAGCGCTGGACCAGGCCGTTCTGACGCGCAAGAGCTTTCTCCTGCTGACTTCCCGTTCGAGCCTCGATCCCGCGGCCGCAGTTGCGGCGGACACCGCGGCGCCGAGTATCGCGGCAACGCTGGGTACGAACGTGACCCAGTTGCGCGCCGTACTCAGGAGCGCCTCCAGCATCGATATCGGCCGCTGTGTCAGCTACCTGTTGAACCTGTGACACCGGCGACAGCCCCGCTATCGTCGTCGTCAGCCGCCGGCAAAGCCCACCGGGTAGAGGACGTGGTCATCGTACCCGGTCGTCACCATCCGGTACCCCCGCATCGCAAGGTCCAGCTCGGGGTCGTTGCTGTCGACCAGCAGCGGCCTGCCCTGCAGTGCGGCAATCTTGGACTTTGCGGCAATCACAAGCACATTTTCGGTGCCGACGCGCCGCAGTACGGCGGCGGACAGCTGCTGGTTGCCGCGGCCGAAAATATGACCCTGGCCACCGATCGGCGTGACGATAACTGACGCAGGGGCCGACTCGGACTCCAGCAGCTGCAGCAAGTCCTCTTCACTGGCATCGGCCAGCAACAGCGCCCCGTCCCTGACCACGTCGACGCCCAACAGGGTGCCCGAAATACCCAGCTGCTGCTTGATAGCCGCGGTTGTGGAACCCGGGCCCAGTAGATACAGGCGCCCTTCCTCGACTGTGTCTGCTACCCAGGCCGCTATATCCGCCGCCACCAGCTCCGGATCTTCCCGGCCGCCAATCTTGGTGTGCTGCAGGAACCGGCCCTCGGCAGGCACCAGCAACTCGCCGTAGTAGCGACTGCGCACGGTGTCGTGCCGAAACGCCTCTTCGTCGATATCGCGCACTTCCGCCGTGCGCAGCCCTACCAGGCCGGCGTCGGCCAGCACCGCGAGTAACTCGCCGGCGGCCTCCGGGGAGACCGCGAATACGCCCGAGTGCATCTTTACCCCGGCGGGAATGCCAAGGACGGGGAGCCCCGCATCGATAACGTCGAGAATGTCTCGCGCCGTTCCGTCACCGCCTGCTAACAGCAGCAGGTCGATGCCGGCACGCTGCAGGTGCGTAGCCGCAAGCCGGGTATCCTGCGCACTACTGGTCGACTCGTCGCGTCGTCCCAGCACCTGCGCCGGGAATCCCATCTGCGCCAGCAGGTCTGCGCCCATGTCGCCGGCCCAGCAGGAAAACTCGACGCTGCGCCCTTTGTCGCGCAGCACCTGCAGCGCGCGCCGGGCGCGCTCGCTCGCCCGCTGCCTTTGCGCCTCGGGCATATCCTGCACGATGTCCCGCAGGGCTGCGCCGTCGCTACCCTTGCGCGCGAGCGCCCCGCCCAGCCCGGCGAGCGGGTTGATCAATAGTCCGATGTGCAGAACGGGTTTCACGCCGTCACGCGAGTTTGCAATCGAGGGCGCGCAGCAACGCACTACCCTCTTCGCCCAGTGTGTCGGCCGCAACGGTTGAACCGGCCAGTTCGCGGCGCGGGGGGTAGTCGCGCCGCAACTGGTCGAAAGCCTGCCGCGCTTCCACCCTGCCCGCGCCCGTCATGGCCCCGCGCAGCAGCGCGTCGTCGCGAAAGATATCGTAACGCGCCCGCACCAGTTCGCGCACCAGGTCCGCGCCAGCCAGCGGCGCGTCTACCTGCAGCGTGTCCGCCGGCTCGAGAAAAGGTTGCGGCGCCGGGGCTTCGAGACCGAAGCAGGTATGCAGCCGCTCGCATAACATACGTGCGGCCCGCACCTTGCCGTCCAGGCTGTAGCCTGCGATATGCGCAGTACCCAGGAACACGCGGTCGAGCAGCGCGGGCTCCAGGTCGGGCTCGTTCTCCCACACATCGAGTACTACTCTCGGGCCCGCTGCCCCGGTCGCCTCCAGCAGGGCGCGCTGGTCGACGACGCTGCCCCTGCTGGCATTCACCAGCAGGGCATCGTCGCGCATCTGCTGCAATTCCCGGCGACCCACCAGGTGCCTGCTGGGCCAGGGCAATTGATCCGTCAGCTCACAGTGCAGGCAAACGACGTCCGAGCGCAACACATCGTCCAGTTCCGCCGCTCCCTCTATGCTCGCCTGGTCAAGCCACGGGTCATAAACCAGGCACTGTATCCCCATGGCGCGCAGGCACCGCACCAGCCTTGAACCGACCTGGCCGTAACCGACAACGCCCACGCCGCCCCCGTCGAGCAGGCGCTCCAGCATGCGGCCGTCGGCGGCGATGGCGGCAAGCACATACTCGACGACAGAGGTGGCATTGCTGCCCGGGGCATAGGCGAACTCTATGTCGGCCGCGGCCAGGTAGGCCCGGTCCACGTGGTCGAAGCCGCTGGTGGCGGTGCCGACAAAACTGACAGCGCTTCCGGCCAGAAGCTGCTCGTTAACGAGTGTCACCGAACGCACCAGCAGCGCGTCGAAACCCGCCAGGTCGGCAGGCTGCAGGCGCCGACCCGCCGTGCGCGCCACGCGCACGGCAGGCCCAAGGAAATGCTCGACACCCGGGATGTTCTCGTCCACCAGGACACGGATGGTCATGCGCCTGGGTTCCCCTGTAAGAGCGCGCGACAGCGCCGGGGCAGCAAACCCTGCAGACCAAGCTGCTCAAGGAATTTGGCGGTGTCCTCCAGCTGCGCCGACGAGACGCGCCAGGCCCCCGGCGTCCTCACGCCGGGAACCCTGTCCTGCAGGCCGGTCAGGCGCCGTGCCAGTAACACCTGCTCCCAGTGCTGCGCCAGGCGCTCCTGCAACTTGCCGGCGCCGCGGATACCCAGGGCGCCGACCTCGTGCAATCGACGCCCAAGTTCTCCCAGGTTGCCGAACTCGCCGAGCAGGGCTGCAGCCGTCCGTGCGCCCACGCCCGGTACGCCCGGTATATCGTCCACCGGATCGCCGACCAGGGCGAGGTAGTCGGCGAACTGCCCCGGCCGCACGCCGAAGCGCTGCTCGAAGCCATTCGCGTCGAGCAAAGTCTCGGCGGCGAAATCCCACCAGCGGTCGCCATCGCGGGCGATGATCTGGCCGAGATCCTTGTCGCGGGTAACCACCGTCACACTGATGTCCCTGCGAGCGCACAGGCGTGCCAGCGTCGCGAGGTAGTCGTCCGCCTCGTAACGTGAACAGCCGTAGGTCTTCACGCCCAGCGTCGCGGTCACGTCCCTGCAGGCCTGCAGCTGGAATGCGAGGTCCTCGTCCGGGAGGACACGGCTGCTCTTGTAATCCGGGTAGATGTCGTTGCGGTAGTTGCTGCCCAGGCTCTCGTCAAAGGCCGCGGCCACCAGGTCGCCGGCAGCATGTGTGTCGGGGCTGCTCTCGAGAAAATCCAGCAGGAACTTCGTGTAGCCGTACACGGCGTTCAAGGGATAGCCGTCGTCGGTATGCCAGCGATCCGGCAACGAGAACCAGGCACGAAATATATAGATACTGGCATCGATCAGCCAGGCTCGTCGCGCGGCGCTCATATCAGTTCTGCAAGGCTGAAGCGCTGCGCTCGCGCTGCCGTATGGGTGCCGAATTCGGCACACAGTGCGCTATAGAGGATTCCTGCCCGTGTGGGCAGGCCGGCGTCGCGCCAGCGCAGCGCCTGGGCGAGGACCCTGGCGCAGAAATCGGACGTATCGGCGATCTCGCCCCCGCGTTGATCGAGGTTGTCGACACTGATGCGAAACGGCCATGCACAGGCCCTGGAAAAGAACCACTCCAGCGCCTGCGGTTTGTACTCTACCGCCTCGAAAGCGCGCTGCGAGGCACTGCTGCGGCCCTCCTCGATGTACCAGTAGCCGAAATCGACCTGTGTGCGACGCGCAGCGCCCGCTATGCACCAGTGAGCCGCCTCGTGCAGGGCGCTGGCAAAGAAATCCTCGCGGTAGTACAGGGTATGCATGGCTTCTCCCGCGGTGGCTGGCTGGTAGAGCGGCTCACGCGCCCCTCCTGCCAGGCGGGTGCGGTGGCTGCTGCCAAAGCAGCTATAGAACACTCCTTCGAGGCGCGCACTGTCGAAGCGCTGCCTCGAGGAGGCGCCGATAGCGCGTGCAGCGTTCACGTCTGGCTGTCGCACTTGCGCAGCAGGAAGCAGTACACCTGGTCGATCTCCGCCTGCGCCAGCAGCTCGTGACCGAGAAAGGTGCAGAATTTCGGTATATCGCGCCGGGTCGAGGGATCAGTAGCCACCACCTCGACGACCTCGCCCACCGCCATATCGCGCACGGTATTGTGCAGCAGCATCACGGGCTCCGGGCAATTCAAGCCCGTGGCATCCAGAAAATGGTCTGCTTTGATCGCCATGGGGGTATGATATCAGCTGTCTTGCAGGCGCGCCGCGTCCTCACGCGGCAGCAGGTCCCACTGCTCGCTGTCCAGTTCGTACACGAGGCATACGTCACCGCGCTCCAGCTGCCCGCGCAGGTTTGACACCTTGGCCTGCAGCGCAAGCTCATTCTCGCCGTAATCCGTGCCGTCGCGCGTGACGTACTCCTCCATCAGCGCCTGCAGGACGCCGCCATCGAGGCGCTGCGGTGGTACCTGGACGTATTGCGGCATGGGGCGGGACACTTCTTCTGATCGGCGCGGAAGCGCGATAATATACGCGGTCTTCGACACGTTGTGGAGTCAGTGCTGTGCAGGCATCGTTTATCGTTACATTCATCGGCGACGACCGCCCGGGCCTCGTCGAGCGCCTGTCCAGCACGATCGAGCACAACGGCGGCAACTGGAGCGAGAGCCGCCTGTCCCAGCTCGCCGGTACATTCGCCGGGCTTATCCTCGTATCGCTGCCGGAGGAAAGAGCGGCGCAGCTGGAGACGGACCTGCGCAGCCTGTCCAGCAGTGGTCTCAGTGTGCGGGTGACTCCCTGCAGCGAAGGCGCCGATGTGCCGCCCGGGCGCGATATCCGGCTGAGTATCATGGGGCCGGACCGGCACGGTATCGTGCGCGAAATTTCCCACGCACTGGCCCAGCGGCAAATCAACGTGGTGGAGATGGACAGCGCGGTGCACCCCGCCGCGATGAGTTCGGAGATGATCTTCCAGGCACACATACAGGCGCGCATCCCCGAAAACAGCGATATGGGCGACCTGTCCGACTCGCTGGACGATATCGCCAATGCAATGACGCTGGAAATAGACCTGGAATAAGGCGCCTAGTCGCGGTCCCCGCGTGAGGCGAGGTGCCGCAGGGCGACCCAGGCGGCGGCAGTCAACGCGGCCACCACGATGACCACACCCACCACCGATAGAGTGAACAGGAACAGTTCATACATGTCCTGCCAGGACAGGCCGAACTGGTCGACGGCGGCCCAGACCAGCGTGGCCATGGCCGCCACGCCCAGGAAAATCGTCCGGTAGTAACGCGTCCTCGGGTTGCGCAAGCGCTCAGCCCTCGTCCGGGGCGCTCGCGGGCAATACCGGGGTGGCGCAATCCACGTCCATGTTCTGCGCCCGGTGACGCAACAGGTGGTCCATCAGCACCAGCGCCATCATCGCCTCCGCGATGGGCGTGGCCCTGATCCCGACGCAGGGGTCGTGGCGCCCGTGGGTCGCCACTTCCGTGGCATTGCCGTCGATATCCACCGTGGCGCCCGGCTGGCGGATACTGGAGGTCGGCTTCAGGGCCAGGCTCGCCGTGATGTCCTGGCCGCTGGAGATGCCGCCGAGCACGCCGCCGGCATTGTTGCCCACGAAACCCTCCGGGGTCAGCAGGTCCCGGTGCTCGCTGCCATGCTGCTCCACGCTGGCGAAGCCGGCGCCGATCTCGACGCCCTTGACCGCATTGATACCCATCAGCGCCGCGGCAATATCGGCATCGAGGCGATCGAACACGGGGGCCCCGAGCCCGGGCGGTACGCCGGTGGCAACCACGTTTATGCGTGCGCCGATGGAATCGCCGCGCTTGTTGAGATCGGCCATGAACGCTTCCATCTCGGGCACCTTGTCCGGGTCCGGGCAGAAGAACGGGTTGCTTTCAACGCTGTCCCAGTCAAGCTTTTCAACCGCGATCGGCCCCAGTTGCGCGAGGTAGCCGCGTACCGCGATGCCATGCCGCCAGTCCAGGTACTTCTTGGCGATCGCGCCCGCAGCCACGCGCATCGCCGTTTCACGCGCGGAGGACCGGCCGCCACCGCGGTAGTCGCGGAAGCCGTATTTCTGCGTGTAGGTGTAGTCGGCGTGCGCGGGGCGGAAGCGGTCCTTGATGTTCGAGTAGTCCTTGGAGCGCTGATCCGTGTTCTCGATGAGCAGGCCGATCGGCGTCCCCGTCGTCACGCCCTCGAACACACCCGACAAGATGCGCACCTCGTCCTGCTCACGGCGCTGCGTGGTGAAGCGCGACGTTCCGGGCTTGCGCCTGTCCAGGTCCACCTGCATGTCTCCGGCCTGCAGCGGCATACCCGGGGGGCAGCCATCGACCACGCAGCCCAGCGCCGGGCCGTGGCTTTCGCCAAAACTCGTCACGGTAAACAATTTGCCGAATGTGTTGCCAGCCATGGCCAACCCGCAGTAGAGAGCTTGAAGCGGCGTATTATAGGCTTATCCGCGAAAGCTTTCGCTGTAATCTTGCCATTCCCGCGCGGTAATGACGCAGACGCCCTCGCCGCCGTGCTCGAAGTCCACCCAGGTGAAGGGAAAGTCGGGGAACGCCGCCTCGAGTGCGGGCCAGGTGTGGCCGACCTCGAGTATAAGCAGCCCCTGCGGCTCCAGGTGATCACCCGCCGCGGCGAGAATTCGCCGGGTCAGATCCAGCCCGTCAGTGCCCGACGCGAGCGCGATCTCCGGCTCGCTCAGGTACTCGGCCGGCATCGCAGCCAGGTCCTGCGCATCGACGTAGGGAGGATTGCACAGTATGAGGTCATAGCGCTCGTTGCCTAGCGCTGCGAACAGGTCGGATTGCAGAATCCGCACATGGTCCTCGAGGTCGAGCAGGTGTGCATTCTCCCGCGCCAGTGCCAGCGCGTCCCCGTCGAGATCCACCAGGTCGACGCTCATGTGGGGGTGGTAGTGCGCGACGGACAAGCCGATACAGCCGCCGCCGCAGCACAGGTCGAGGGCGCGCCGCGGCGGCGGCCCCGCATACCATGGGACGAACTCGTGCAGGATCAGCTCGGCGATGGGCGAGCGCGGGATGATGGCGCGCCTGTCGCAGTGGAAGCGCAGCCCGGCAAACCAGGCGCTACCGATCAGGTAGGGCAACGGGATGCGCTTTTTCACGCGGCGCTTCAGGCGCTCGAGAATCTCTCCGACGACGCCGTGCTCCAGCGGTAGCGCAAGAATCTCCTCGTTGCAGTCCAGCGGCAGTTCCGCGGTCACCAGGACGAGCTGTACCGCCTCGTCGCGGGCGTTGTCGGTGCCGTGGCCAAAGTGGACGTCGCTGTCACGCAGTGCAGCTTCACAGTGCTGCAGCACGTCGCCAACGGTGACCAGTGACGGTAGACGCTTGCTCATACTTCCAGTGTAACCGATGACCAGCGTCAATATATGACCCAACTCAAACAAAAGGCTATGAAATCCGGCGCCGTTTGCGCTGCCGCTGGCGTGGTTGTTACTATTCACGGCCGGGCAGGAAAAACACAATCGGGAGACATGGCGTTGGAAGACAGCTGGGCGAAAATCATTGAGGCGGTGGGCGAGGACCTGCAGCGCCCGGGACTTGTGGATACCCCGATGCGTGCGGCTAAGGCCTTTCAGTTCCTCACCCGCGGCTACTCGCAGTCGGTCGAGGAGGTGGTGAACGAGGCCCTGTTTCCCTCCGACTCCAGCGAAATGATCCTCGTGCAGGATGTCGAGCTCTACTCGCTCTGCGAGCACCACCTCCTGCCCTTCATCGGCAAGTGCCACGTGGCCTACATCCCCACCGGCCAGGTACTGGGCCTGTCGAAAGTGGCGCGCATCGTGGACGTGTTTGCGCGCCGCCTGCAGATCCAGGAGGCCCTCACGACACAGATCGCGCAGACCATCATGGACGTGACCGATGCGCAGGGCGTGGGCGTGATCATCGAGGCGCAGCACATGTGCATGATGATGCGCGGCGTGGAAAAGCAGAATTCCCTCATGAAGACGTCGGCCATGCTCGGCACGTTCAGGGATGAGCAGAAGACCAGGGACGAATTCCTGTCGCTCCTGCAGATGAAGCGCTAGGTCGAGCGACACCGGGCAACGCCCGCAGTTACCCCTCCTCTCACAACAGGCCGGACGGCAGCGCCGCCCTGGCCTCTACGGCGCTATGCGCAGCAAATCCACCCGCAGGTAGTGTCGATCAGCGCTGCGCATGGCGGCATACACCAACAACCGTTGGGCGCTGGCCCCTTCGATGGCGTATACCCGGTAACGCTGCATATCCTGGCGACCGTAGAGCAGACGCTCGCGAAACACGCGGTTCGCCCACTGGGCACCGTGCCCGCAGGCCCGGCCGTCGCAGCTGAAAAGGGATCGCGCGCCCTCCTGTGCCTCGACGCCTGCAAGCAGCTCGTCCATCACTTCCTCGGCCGTGAAGCCGTCCAGTATCTGCCAGGTGTAGCTTTGCAGGCGCCCGGTGAGCCGCTCGCTGTCCTTGAAACGCCACGTGCCACCGACCTTGCGCAGTGCACCAAGGCCAATCTCGTGGTCGACCACGTCGACCTCGGCAGTGGTTAGCTGGCTCGTATGGGAGGACTCGTCCAGCTGTTGCAACAACACCTCGACACCATCGCTGCCCAGGGCCGCCGAGACCAACAGGCATGTTGCGAGCAGCGTCAGCGCCCTGGCCAGGATACTCATGTTGCACTCTCCCGGGGCTCCCCGTGCAGAAAGTCGATGATGCTCGGGGCGAGCGTCCCAACCGCCGCCTCGAGGTGAAAGTGATGTCCGCCGGTGGCCCACGCCACCTGCACGCCCTCGATATGGCGCCTGGCGTGCTGTTCCATCCAGGCGCGGGCAGACCTGTCGCCCCCTTCGGCGAGCGTCAACAGCACAGGCATATCGAGCGCGGACAGGGCCGCCGCGATCTGCGCCTCGCCCATCTTGACGGGTGAGGCGCCCTGCAGGCGTGGATCTGTCGTCCAGGCATAGCCGCCGGCAACCCGCCGCAGGTTGCGCTCACTGATCAGGCGTGCGGCGTAGTCCGGCAAACCGCCGTTACCGGCTCGGACGGCAACGGCCTGCTCGCGATCGGGAAACACCCTGCCCTCGCGGCCGAGCAGTCGCTGCTTGTCCTGGAGGGCGCTGCGCAATTGCGCGGGAAAGCGTTCCGGCTCCACTGCCTCCGGTGATACAGCATCGAGCAGGACCAGGTGCCTGATGCGCTCGGGGAACGCCGCGGCCAGCAGCGTGCAGATGATCGCCCCGCGGGAATGCCCCAGCAGGTCGAAGTCATCCCAGCCAAGCGCGGAGACAATGCCGAGCAACTCCGGCAGGTCGTCCCAGATCTGGTAGCTGGCATCGTCGGAGCGATGATCGCTGCGGCCGTGTCCGGTGAGGGGCTCGGGGATGGGCTCGAGGCGACCGTCGTCTATCTCGTCATCTACGCACTGATGAACCTCGGGGCTTTTGCCATCGTGATCCAGGGGGCGCGTCGGATGGGATCGGGCGAGATCGCCGACTGGGCCGGCCTGGGGCGGGTCGACGCCAGACTCGGCGTCCTCACGGCCTTGTTCTTCTTCTCACTCGCCGGCATCCCGCCGCTCGCCGGGTGGTTCGCCAAGCTGGTGATGTTCCGTTCCGCGGTGTCGATCGGGGGCCCGTGGGGGATCTCGCTGGCCGTCGGTATCGCCGCCGTAGCGACGGTCG
>JAWVYG010000009.1:0-14032 GCA_033722815.1 Halioglobus sp. | reverse complement strand
GTGCAGCCCGCGCGGCCGGTGTAGGCGGCGAAGTACTGTGTACCGTCTACTAATCGCAACGAGTTTTTGAGAGCACTACGAAATGTCTAGAGTCGCAAATGATCCGATCAAGCTGCCCAACGGGGTGGATGTAAAGCTCGACGGCCAGGATCTCACCGTCAAGGGCGGCAAAGGTACGCTCCAGCACTGTGTTGCCCAGGGTATAGAGATCAAGCAGGAAGATGGCATCCTGAGCCTGTCTTTCGACGACAGCCTCAAGGCGATGGCCGGCACCACCCGCGCGCTGGTCAACAACATGGTCGTCGGCGTCAGCGAGGGCTGGGAGAAGAAGCTGGTCCTGAACGGTGTCGGCTACCGCGCCAAGGTGTCCGGTAGCTCGGTCAACCTCACCATTGGCCTGTCTCACCCGGTCGATTACAAGCTGCCCGAGGGAGTCAGTGCCGAGAGCCCGAGCCAGACGGAAGTGGTGCTCAAGGGTATCGACAAGCAGGCCGTGGGCCAGGCAGCTGCGGAGATTCGTTCTTTCCGGCCGCCCGAGCCCTACAAGGGTAAAGGCATACGCTATGCGGACGAGTATGTGCGCCGCAAAGAAGCCAAGAAGAAGTAGGTAATTACGATGAGTGCAAAAAACGATTCGAGGCTGCGTCGCGCACGCCGTTCCCGCGCCCGTATGAAGCGTCTCGGCGAAGTACGCCTGAGCGTGCACCGCACACCGCGGCATATCTACGCCCAGATTATTGCGCCGGCCGGTGACACCGTGCTGGTCAGTGCGTCCACGCTGGACAAGGAGCTCCGCGAGGGCACCACCGGTAATACCAGCGCGGCCGCCGAGGTGGGCAAGCTGGTGGCGCGGCGCGCGAAGGATGCAGGGATCAACAGGGTTGCGTTCGATCGCAGCGGTTACAAGTACCACGGTCGCGTCAAGGCGCTGGCGGATGCAGCCCGCGAGTCCGGGCTGGAATTCTAGGGATTTGAGATATGGCGTTTAACGAGCAGAAGAAGCAGCAGCAGGAAGGCGACCTCCAGGAGAAGCTGGTCCAGGTCAACCGCGTGGCCAAGGTTGTGAAGGGCGGCCGGATTTTCGGTTTTACGGCCCTGACCGTGGTCGGCGATGGTAACGGCAAGGTCGGCTTCGGTCGCGGCAAGGCGCGGGAAGTGCCTGTTGCGATCCAGAAGGCCATGGAAGCGGCGCGCCGCAACATGATCCAGGTGGAGCTGAATAACGGCACCATCCAGTATCCCGTCAAGGCGGTACACGGGGCGTCCAAGGTCTATATGCAGCCGGCTTCCGAAGGTACGGGCGTCATTGCGGGTGGTGCGATGCGCGCGGTGCTGGAACTCGCCGGCGTGCACAACGTGCTGGCCAAGTGCTACGGCTCCACGAACCCCGTCAATGTAGTGCGCGCTACCTTTAACGGCCTGCGCGATATGTCGTCGCCGGAAGATATTGCCGCCAAGCGCGGCAAGTCCGTCGAAGAAATTCTGAATTAGTTATTAGGTTGGCTGGTCATGGCTAAAGCAACAATCCGGGTCACGCAGGTAAAGAGCACTGCGGGCCGGCTCAAGAATCACAAGGCATGCGTCGCCGGTCTCGGCCTGCGTCGTATCGGGCAGACCGTGGAGGTGGAAGATACACCCTCCGTACGCGGCATGATCAACCGGGTTAACTACCTGGTGAAGGTGGAGGAGTAAACCATGTCAGAGACCATGAGACTCAATTCACTGAGCCCGGCACCCGGGTCCCGCAGGGATGCCAAGCGCGTCGGTCGCGGTATTGGCAGCGGCCACGGCAAGACTGCCGGCCGCGGCCACAAGGGCCAGAAGTCGCGTACCGGCGGCACCGTTCGCCCCGGTTTCGAGGGTGGCCAGATGCCGCTGCAGAAGCGCCTGCCGAAGTACGGCTTCACGTCCCGTGTCAGCCACACCACCGCGCAGGTTCGCCTGGGTGAGCTCAACGGTATCGAGGGCGATACCGTCGACCTGGCGGCCCTGAAGGGCGCCGACCTGGTAAAGGATAACGTGCTCAGGGCACGAATTTTCCTTTCCGGGGAGCTTACCCGCGCGATCACGGTCAAAGGTCTCGGTGTCACCAAGGGTGCGCGCGAGGCGATCGAGAAAGCCGGCGGCAAGGTCGAGGAACAGGACTAGAGCACCATGGCAAGTGGTCAGCTGCCCAACGTAAACAAGGCCGGCCTGGGCGAGCTTTTTGCTCGCCTGCGCTTCGTCCTGATTGCGATCATCGTATACCGGATCGGCACGCACATCCCGGTGCCCGGTATTGATCCCAACCAGCTGGCCGCGCTGTTCAACCAGAACCAGGGCACGATCCTGGGCCTGGCCAATATGTTTACCGGTGGTGCGCTGGAGCGCATGAGTATCCTTGCGCTGGGGATCATGCCCTACATCTCCGCCTCCATCATCATGCAGCTGATGTCGGCGGTAACGCCGCAGCTGGAGCAGCTGAAGAAAGAGGGCGAGTCGGGCCGCCGCAAGATCAGCCAGTACACGCGCTACCTGACGGTAGTGCTGGCGATCATCCAGGCGACCGGTATGACGGTGGGTATGGCAAACCAGGGTATGTCCTACGACACCTCGGTGCTCTTTTACGTCATTGCCATTACCTCGCTGGTGACCGGCGCCGTGTTCATGATGTGGCTGGGCGAGCAGATTACGGAGCGGGGGGTTGGCAACGGCATCTCCCTGCTGATTTTTGCGGGCATCGTCGCCGGCCTGCCCGCTGCGATCGGGCAGTCGCTGGAACAGGCGAGGCAGGGCGAGCTCAACATCCTGCTGCTGCTGTCGATCCTGGTGTTGGCGCTGGCGATGATCTTCGCGATCATCTTTATCGAGCGCGGACAGCGCAGGATCACGGTCAACTATGCGAAGCGCCAGCAGGGCCGCAAGATGTACCAGGGGCAGAGTTCGCACCTGCCGCTGAAGGTGAACATGTCAGGTGTCATACCGGCGATTTTCGCCAGCAGTATCCTGCTGTTCCCCGCCTCGATTGCCCAGTGGTTCGGTTCCGGCGGCTCGGCGGACTGGCTGCAGGACCTCGCGGTGGCCATTGGCCCCGGGCAGCCGCTGAATATTTTGCTGTTCACGGTATTTATCGTGTTCTTTTGCTTCTTCTATACCGCGTTGATGTTCAACCCGGTGGAGGTAGCCGACAACCTGAAGCGTTCAGGCGCGTTTGTGCCGGGTATCCGCCCGGGGCAGCAGACGGCCAATTATATCGACGGCGTCCTGACCAGGCTGACCGTCTTTGGCTCCGCCTATATCGCGGTGGTGTGCCTGATTCCCCAGTTCCTGGTGGTGACGGCAAACGTCCCCTTTTACCTGGGTGGTACGTCGCTGCTGATCGTGGTTGTCGTGGTGATGGATTTCATGGCACAGGTACAGAGCCACCTGATGTCACATCAGTATGACTCTGTGCTCAAGAAGGCCAATTTGAAGAATTATGGCGGTAGCGGGCGAGCGCGCTGAATGCGCTGGCAGGCAACGTCAGTGGAGTGGATGTTATGAAGGTACGTGCATCGGTTAAGAAGATCTGCAGGAACTGCAAGGTGGTGCGGCGCAAGGGCGTCGTGCGCGTAATTTGCAACTCCGACCCCCGGCACAAGCAGCGCCAGGGCTAGGGCCTGCGGTTGATTTTTGGAAGTCGTATCGCTAAAATACGCCGCCTTTTGTCCGCGCCCCCGGCGCAGATGGCGGGCCCCGGCGGGGCTCGACAGGCCGCATACCCGGCGATACAAAGTGAAATTGGAGAGAGTGAATGGCTCGTATAGCCGGCGTTAATATCCCGGATAACAAGCACGCGGTAATCTCGCTGACCTACATCTATGGCGTGGGCCGCAGCCAGGCCCGGCGCCTGTGTGCGGAGACCGGCGTTGCCGAGAATGTGAAGATCGGCGAGCTGACCGAGGAAGAAATGGACGCCCTGCGTGCGAAGGTGGGCGACATGCTGGTGGAGGGCGACCTGCGCCGGGAAGTCTCGATGAATATCAAGCGCCTGATGGACCTGGGCTGCAACCGCGGCCTTCGTCACCGTCGCAGCCTGCCCCTGCGCGGGCAGCGCACCAAGACCAATGCGCGAACCCGCAAGGGCCCGCGTAAGCCGATTCGCAAATAGTCTAAAACAGCAGCGAATCCTAATTTAGTGTAGCTGCACCCTAGTGCAGTGTTGATATTAAAGCAGGTAGTAAGTTATGGCTAAGCCAGGTGCCAAGAGCACTCGTAAGAAAATTACCAAGACAGTCGTCGACGGTATCGCGCATGTGCATGCGTCGTTCAACAACACCATTATCACCATCACCGACAGGCAGGGAAACACGCTGAGCTGGGCGACGGCGGGTGGTTCAGGCTTTCGGGGCTCACGCAAGAGCACCCCTTTCGCCGCGCAGGTTGCCGCCGAGCGTGCCGGTGAGGCCGCCAAGGAGTATGGGCTCAAGAACCTCGACGTGCAGGTGAAGGGGCCTGGTCCGGGTCGCGAATCTGCGATTCGCGCGCTCAATGCGTGCGGCTACAAGATCAGCAATATCACTGACGTGACACCCATTCCCCACAATGGCTGCCGTCCCCCCAAGAAACGTCGCGTATAACCGCCGCAGGATAGAATTGACATGGCTCGATATATAGGACCCAAGTGCAAGCTTTCCCGTCGTGAGGGAACCGATCTGCTGTTGAAGAGCGGCGTTCGCGCGCTTGAAACGAAGTGCAAGGTAGAAACCATTCCCGGGCAGCATGGCGCGCGCCGCGGCCGCCTGTCGGATTACGGCGTACAGCTGCGCGAGAAGCAGAAAGTGCGTCGTATCTACGGCGTTCTGGAAAAGCAGTTCAGGAACTACTACAAGGAGGCCGCTCGCCTGAAGGGTGCAACCGGTGAGAACCTGCTGCAGCTGCTGGAAAGTCGCCTCGATAACGTCGTCTACCGTATCGGCTTTGGCTCGACGCGGGCCGAAGCGCGCCAACTGGTGGCGCACAAGGCGGTGCTGGTAAACGGCTCCACGGTGAATATTCCCTCCTACCAGGTCAATCCCGGCGACGTCGTATCCCTGCGGGAGAAGGCCAGGAAGCAGCTGCGTGTGCAGTCGGCAATGGCACTCGCCGCCCAGCGTGGAGAGCCCGAGTGGATCGAGGTCAGCGCGGAGAAGCTGGAAGGCGTTTTCAAGGCAAAGCCGGATCGTCAGGACCTTTCTTCCGAGATTAACGAGAACCTGATTGTCGAGCTCTACTCCAAGTAACCGACAGACGGATCAACCTACAGAACAGGTGCCCCAATGCAGAGTGCAGTTAACGAATTCTTGACCCCCCGCGTTGAAGTCGATACCAAAGACAGTGGCAAGAGGTCCGTCGTCACCCTTGAGCCGTTGGAACGTGGTTTCGGTCACACGCTGGGCAACGCAATTCGCCGTATCCTTCTCTCCTCCATGCCGGGTAGTGCTATCACCGAGGTCGAGATTGAAGGAGTATTACACGAGTACAGTGCTATTGAGGGCGTGCAGGAAGACGTCGTAGAGATCCTGCTGAACCTCAAGGGTGTCGCACTGGTGATGAGCGGTAAGGAAGAGGCGGAACTTACCCTCAGCAAGAAGGGTCCGGGCCCGGTTACGGCTGGCGATATACAGACTGACCATGACGTCGAAATTCGCAATCCAGAGCACGTGATTTGCAACCTCAATGCCAACGCCGAAATCAATATGAAGCTCACGGTTGCCCTCGGCCGCGGCTACTCGCCTGCCGATTCCCGGGAAAATCCCGAGGAGGAGACCCGCTCCATCGGTCGGCTGCAACTGGATGCAAGCTTCTCTCCGGTACATCGGGTTGCCTATGTAGTGGAAGCGGCACGTGTCGAGCAGCGCACGGACCTGGACAAGCTGGTACTCGACCTGGAGACCAACGGCACGATAGATCCCGAAGAGGCGATTCGTAAGGCGGCCACGATACTCCAGAAACAGATTGAGGCATTTGTGGATCTCGAAGCACAGTCTGAGGCGGAGTCAGTGGAGGAGGAAGACGAGGTCGATCCGATATTGCTGCGTCCGGTCGATGACCTGGAGCTGACGGTGCGCTCGGCGAACTGACTCAAGGCGGAAAACATCTACTACATCGGCGATCTCGTGCAGCGCACGGAAGTGGAACTGCTCAAGACCCCGAACCTGGGCAAGAAGTCCCTGACGGAGATCAAGGACGTGCTGGCCTCACGTGGCCTGTCACTGGGAATGCGTCTGGATAACTGGCCGCCGGCCAGCCTGAAGAACGACGACCGCGTGCTTAGCGCTTAGGTTGTCCGGCAGCTTATTGAAAAGTACATGTGTTGCTGACAAGGCAACAAGCATAGGACTGGAAAAATGCGTCATCGTCACAGTGGACGTCAACTGAACCGCAACAGCTCGCATCGCAAGGCCATGTTCCGCAACATGACCGTGTCCCTGGTCGAGCACGAATTGATCAAGACTACCCTGCCCAAGGCCAAGGAGCTGCGCAGCTACGCCGAGCCCCTGATTACGCTGGCCAAAAAGGACAGTGTGGCCAACCGTCGACTTGCGTTCGACCGCACGCGCAACAAGGCAGCGGTGGGCAAACTGTTCAACGAGCTGGGACCGCGCTACCAGGAGCGTCCCGGTGGCTATATTCGCATCCTCAAGTGTGGCTACAGGGCGGGCGACAAGGCCCCCATGGCCTACGTGGAACTGGTCGATCGTCCGCAGCCCGAGACCTTCGAGGACGACGAGGATTAACCAGACCAGCGGTGCACAAACACGCCGGGCATGTAGCCCGGCTTTTTTTTGCCTGCCATAATGCGTGTCCCTCTTGCGACCGGCGGGCAGGACAGCGCGCCGAATGAGCTGTGAATAGCAGGCCCATGCATCCCGAATCCGTCAAGGCCCTCGATGCCGACCTCTATCCCGCCCCCTGCCACCACCAGCAGGAGGTGGAGGATTACTTCGACGGCCAGGCCCTGCGGCCGTTGACGCCGGCGGAGACGGACTCACTTGGCGAGCTGGATGCCTTCTTTGTGGCTTTCAGCAATCGCTCCGGCTCCACGCTGCTCACCGAACTGCTCAATCAGTCCGGCCTCGGCGTGCCGCCCCGCGCGGAGGTATTCAACAGCGATTCCATCATCCCGGTCTGCGCGGAGCACGGTATCGAGTCGTTCACGGACTACTTCCTGCAGGTAACGCTGGGCTGGGTGCAGCGGGGCAGGGTGGGCTTCAAGATCGGGCCGCGGCAGCTGTTCTGGCTTACCCGTGCCGGGCTGCTGCCCTGTTTCGGCAGCGTCAGTGTGGTAAACGCCACGCGGCACGACCGCCTCGCGCAGGCCGTATCCCTGTACATTGCCCGCACCACGGGACAGTGGCACTCAGACATGGCCGGTTCGGGCGTGCAGGAGATCCCATACGACCCCGCGGCTATCGCCCGCGCGTTGCGCGATATCTGCAGGGACCAGCAGCTGATCGAATACTACGCGGCAATCCACGGCGCACCGCTCACGGCGGTGGCTTACGAGGAACTGATGGCGGACCCAGGCGGCCGGGTCGGGCGTGTGTACGATTTCCTCCAGGTGCCGGCGCAGGAGATGCAGCCGGTCGAGCTGGCGGCCGTGCAGATGGAACGTCAGCGTTCGGACAGGAGCCGGCAGCTGGAGGAAGCGTTCAGGCGGGAATTCGCCCTCGGGTGAAACCGGTCAGGCAGCTTTCCTGCGCCCGCGCTTCTTGCCCAGCACGGGCGCGAGGAACTCACCGGTAAAGGAGCCCTTGGTCCTTGCCACGTCTTCCGGCGTGCCCGTCGCAATAATCTGCCCGCCGCCGCTGCCCCCTTCCGGGCCCAGGTCGACGATCCAGTCCGCTGTCTTGATGACGTCGAGGTTGTGCTCGATGATCACCACGGTGTTGCCGTGGTCGCGCAGCCTGTGCAGCACCTCCAGCAGCTGCTTGATGTCCTCGAAGTGCAGCCCGGTGGTCGGCTCATCGAGAATGTACAGCGTATTCCCGGTATCGCGCTTGGACAGCTCCCGCGACAGTTTGACGCGCTGCGCCTCGCCACCGGACAGCGTGGTGGCCGCCTGGCCCAGGCGTATGTAGGACAGCCCCACGTCCATCAGGGTCTGCAGCTTGCGCGCTATGGCGGGCACCGGCTCGAAGAATTCCAGCGCATCCTCGACGGTCATTTCCAGCACCTCGTGGATATTCCTGCCCTTGTAGCGTACCTCCAGCGTTTCCCTGTTGTAGCGCTTGCCCTTGCAGACATCGCACGGGACATAGATGTCGGGCAGGAAATGCATCTCCACCTTGGTGACGCCGTCGCCCTGGCAGGCCTCGCAGCGGCCTCCCTTGACGTTGAAGCTGAATCGTCCGGGCTTGTAGCCACGGGAGCGCGCTTCCTGGGTGCCCGCGAACAGCTCCCGCACCGGTGTGAAGATACCGGTATAGGTGGCCGGGTTGGAGCGCGGGGTGCGGCCGATGGGGCTCTGGTCGATGTCGATGCACTTGTCGATATGATCGAGACCGTCCATGGAAGCGTGGGGCGCCGGGCTGAGCGTGGTGGCGCCATTCAGTTCGGTGGCGGCCAGCGGGTAGAGGGTATTGTTGATCAGCGTGGACTTTCCCGACCCCGATACCCCGGTCACGCAGGTCAGCAGGCCGATGGGTATCTCCAGGTCGACGGCCTGCAGGTTGTTGCCTTCGGCCCCGCGCAACACCAGCATCGCATCGGGGTCGACGGGCGTGCGCTCCGATGGGATTTCGATCTTGCGCACGCCGCTCAGGTAGGCGCCGGTGAGGGACTGCTCGGTGTCGACCAGGTTCTGCAGGCTCCCTGCAGCCACGATGGTGCCGCCGTGTACGCCGGCGCCGGGCCCGATGTCGATGATGTGGTCTGCCGTGCGGATAGCGTCCTCGTCGTGTTCCACCACCAGCACGGTGTTCCCTATGTCCCGCAGGTGCGTCAGGGTCGCGAGCAGGCGGGCGTTGTCGCGCTGGTGCAGGCCGATGGACGGCTCGTCAAGTATGTACATGACGCCGACCAGTCCCGCACCGATCTGTGACGCCAGCCGTATGCGCTGTGCCTCACCGCCGGACAGTGTCTCAGCGCTGCGGTTGAGCGTCAGGTAGTTCAATCCCACGTCCACCAGGAAGCGGTAGCGGGCGCGCAACTCCTTCAGTATCTTGTCCGCGATTTCCCCGGCGCGGCCCTTCATCTGCAGCTGCTCGAAATAGGCCTGTGCCTCGCCTACCGCCATGGCGGTCACTTCCGGGAGGGTGCGTTCGTCGACAAACACGTGGCGGGCGTCGCTGCGCAGGCGGGTACCGCCGCAGTCGGGGCAGGGTTGCGTGGAGAGAAACTTCGCCAGGTCCTCGCGCACCGACTGCGAGTCCGTGTCGCGGTAGCGGCGCTCCAGGTTGGGAATGATGCCCTCGAATGGGTGGGTGCGTTTGAACACGTCGCCGCGGTCGTTGATGTAGGAAAAGGCAATATCCTGCTTGCCGCTGCCGTAGAGGATCACCTGCTGGTGCTTCTTCGACAGCTTGTTGAACGGCGTGTCGATATCGAAGCCGTAGTGCTCCGCCAGGGAGGTGAGCATGTGGAAGTAGTAGACATTGCGCCTGTCCCAGCCGCGAATGGCGCCTTCCGCCAGGCTCGATTCGGGGAACAGGATCAGGCGCTCCGCGTCGAAGTACTGCTTGACGCCCAGGCCGTCACAGCCGCTGCAGGCCCCGGCGGGGTTGTTGAACGAGAACAGGCGCGGCTCCAGCTCGTCGATGCTGTGGCCGCATGTCGGGCAGGCGAAGCGGGCGGAGAAACTCAGGTCCTCGCCGTCGTCGTCCATGTAGCTGATGCTGGCCAGGCCGTCCGTGAGCTCCAGGGCCGTCTCGAACGATTCCGCCAGTCGTATACCCAGGTCGGAGCGCACCTTGAAGCGGTCGACGACGACCTCGATGCGGTGCTTTTTCTTCTTGTCGAGTGCCGGGGCATCGTCCAGGTCGGTCACGATACCGTCGATGCGTGCGCGCACGAAACCGCTGGCACGCAGCTCTTCCATCACGTGCAGGTGTTCGCCCTTGCGGTCCCGCACCACCGGCGCCAACAGCATCAGCCGGGAGCCCTCGGGAAGGGCCAGTACGGTGTCCACCATCTGGCTCACCGTCTGCGCCTGCAGGCTGAGGCCGTGGTCCGGACAGCGGGGCTCGCCGACGCGGGCGAACAGCAGGCGCAGGTAATCGTAGATCTCCGTGATCGTACCCACCGTGGAGCGCGGGTTGTGCGAGGTGGATTTCTGTTCGATGGAGATGGCCGGCGACAGCCCCTCGATATGGTCGATATCCGGCTTTTCCATCATTGACAGGAACTGGCGCGCATAGGTGGACAGCGATTCCACGTAGCGGCGCTGGCCCTCGGCGTACAGGGTGTCGAACGCAAGCGACGACTTGCCCGAGCCGGACAGGCCCGTGATGACCACGAGCTTGTCCCTGGGGATGTCCAGGTCGATGTTCTTGAGGTTGTGAGTGCGGGCGCCGCGTACCTGAATGGTGTCCATAGGAACCTGGGTTTCACCTTTGAACCGAAACCCCACAGTATATGCTTTGAGCCGTGCCACTGGCAAAATGATGCGACTCTGCGGCCCCGCGGGCGCCGTACGGATGTCCCGCCTGCCCCGAAACTGTTACCATAGACCGCCCACTGGGATAGCGCGAAACCATCCACTGTCCATCGTGATTACTGAAACTCCAATGACAGCCCTGGAGAGGCGCTCTGTTGTCTCGCTCTCGCTGCTCTACATCTTCCGGATGTTGGGGCTGTTCATGGTGTTGCCGCTGCTGGCGCTGTACGCGGTGGACTACGCGGACGCCACGCCGGCACTGATTGGCCTGGCGCTGGGTATTTACGGCCTGACCCAGGCGCTGCTGCAGATTCCGCTGGGGTGGCTGTCCGACAGGGTGGGCCGCAAACGGGTCATTCTGGCCGGCCTCTTGTTGTTCGCGGCGGGCAGCGTCATTGCCGCGCTGGCGGACAGCGTCGCCGGCATCATACTGGGCCGGGCTCTGCAGGGGGCCGGCGCCATTGCCGGAACTGTCCTGGCACTGCTGGCCGACCTCACCCGCGAGGAGCAGCGCACCAAGGCCATGGCGCTGGTGGGCATCAGCATCGGCATGTCCTTCGCCATAGCCCTCGTGCTGGGCCCCGCGGTGGCCGCGGTGGGCGGCCTGTCCGGGGTGTTCTGGTTTGCCGGCGGCCTGGCCCTGGTGGGTATCGTCATCCTGCTCGCATGGGTACCGGCCCCGCCCCCCGAGGACCCGCGCCGCCACGCGGATGTCGGGGCGCGCCGCGGCCTCATCCTGCAGAGCCTGCTGGATCCGGGACTGGCGCGTTTCAACCTGGGGGTCTTCGTGCTGCATTTCGTGCTCATGGCGTCTTTCCTGGTGCTGCCGGGCCTGTTGCAGGAGATTGCGGCGATCGACCGGCAGCAGCACTGGCAGGTCTACCTGCCGGTGATGTTGCTGTCGCTGGCGGGGATGATCCCGTTGATGGGCCTGGCCGAACGCCGCCAGCGTCCGCGGCTGGCGTTCCTGCTGGGCGTCGCCTGTATCGCGCTGGCGCTGCTCGTGGTCGCCCTGCGGCCCGCGGTCGGCCCGCTGTACGCGGCGCTGTGGCTGTTCTTCGTGGGTTTCAATTACCTGGAGGCGACGCTGCCCTCGCAGGTCAGCAAGCAGGCCAGCGTCCAGGGCAAGGGCACGGCCCTGGGCGTCTACTCGACCTGCCAGTTTCTCGGTGCGTTCTGCGGCGGCGCGGCAGGGGGGTGGATGGTGCAGTACTGGGGCCCCGGGGCCCTGCTGGGCGCCTGTGTGCTGATGTGTGCGCTGTGGGCCACCGTCCACTGGCGTTCCCGGGGGCTCGAGCCTGCACTGGAGCAACCGGTGCCCGGGGCGCAGGCCTAGGCGGCAGCCGCCGCGCCGCGGCGGCTGGCTTACGCGAACTGGCCCGAATCGACCGACAATGGCCGGCCCTGTTGTCGCATTTGCCCCGGCGGGTTGCTATAGTCACCGGCTCAATCGAGTTTCTGATTCAGCGAAAAAATGAGGAATTCCTATGGCATCACGGGGTGTGAACAAGGTCATCCTGATCGGCAATCTGGGCAACGATCCCGAGACGCGCTTTTTCCCTGACGGCGGCGCGGTCACCAATGCCAGCATCGCCACCAGTGAGTCATGGCGCGACAAGCAGACCGGTGAACAGAAAGAGCGTACGGAGTGGCACCGCGTGGTGTTTCGGGACCGCGGCAACTACCGCATCGGCCAGATCGCCGGCGAATACCTGAAGAAGGGCTCCAAGGTGTATGTCGAGGGCCGCCTGCAGACGCGCAAGTGGCAGGGCCAGGACGGCCAGGATCGCTACACCACTGAAATCATCGTCAACGAGATGCAAATGCTCGACAGCCGCGGCGCCGGCCAGGGCGGCTACGCCGGGGCAGAGGGGGGCGGTGTCGCTGCCGGCGCCGGCGCGGCGGCCGCTGCTGCCCCGGCCGTCGGGGATGCCGCTCCCGCGCCTGCCGACTTCGGCAACTTCGACGATGATATTCCTTTCTAGCGTCGCGTTGCGCGGAAGGGTGTTGCGCTAGTCCCGGTGCGGTGGCGTTGAACGGTGCGCGTACTGTTACTGGGAGCCGATACGCCCCTGGGCAGGGCGATCGAGGAGCGCCAGGAGACCCTCCAGCGTCACGAGATGCAGTCGGTCAGCCGTTCGGCATGCCGCTGGAAGAGTGAGCGGCAGGCCAAGAAGAGCATCGTGCGCGCGAAGTGTGACGTCGTCGTCGACATCCGCATCGAGGCGGCCGGCGACGGAGGCGTGCAGATCCAGGAACTGGACCTGAAACGCTGCCACTGGGTGGCAAAGGCCTGTCAGCGCAGCGGTGCAACCTACCTGTATATCTCCAGCTCGAGGGTCTTCTCCGGGCGGCTGGACAGGCCCTACACCGAGGAAGATGAGCCCGACAACGAGGAGTCGGTGGGCCTGCTGCTGAAGGAGGCGGAGCGCGTGGTGCGGGAGACCTGTGAGCGCCATCTCGTCCTGCGTTTCGGCCCGATTTTCTCTCACCAGGGCGCGAACCTGATCTCGCAGATGCTGGAGCCCCTGCGGCAGGGCGACAGCCTGATACTGGACAACAACCTGCGCGGCTGTCCGGTCGCCGCGGATGACGCTGCCCGGGTGGTGATGGCCCTGCTCGACCAGCTCAGCACGGGTCTGGAGGCCTGGGGGACCTATCACTACGGCAGCTCCGATACCGCCACCTACTACGAATTCGCCGAAGCCCTGCTGGCGGCGGCGACACAGTTTTTCGATATAAGCGCCTCGGCGGTGCAACTGGAGCGCGAGCCCGATGGGCTCATGCGCCTCAGCCGCGTGCTGGATTGCTCACGGATCCTCAACACCTTTGCCATCCGCCAGGTGCCCTGGCGGGCCGCGGTGGGCGATATCGTCAAGTATTACTCTGAGCTGCAGCAGCAGGAGGAAGCGAGCTAGATGGCCAAAGCCACAGATACGAATTCACAGTCACTGTCTGTCGCCGTACTGACGGTGTCCGATACGCGCTCGGAGGAGGACGACACCTCCGGGCAGTTTCTCGTAGCGTCACTGCAGGAGGCGGGGCACCAGGTGGCAGCAAAAGCCATCGTGGTCGATGACATCTACCAGATCCGCGCCGTGCTCTCGGCGTGGATAGCCGATGCCGGTGTACAGGCCGTGCTGGTCACCGGCGGTACCGGTTTTTCCGGGCGGGATTCCACGCCGGAGGCGGTGAGCCCCCTGTTTGACAAACAGATCGACGGCTTCGGTGAGGTATTCCGGGCCCTGTCCTTCGACGAGATGCTTGTAATCCGGTGGTAGGCGCCGATTTCGCCCAGGAAAGGGATTACCCGCAAGATCGACCTGTTCGCATCGACATGGAGGGCGAGGCTTGCCGAGTCGGTATATCCGGACGGAGCCCCTCGCCGCTTACGCCAGGAGCGACCGTATCCGGTCGTCCAGGTCTTCCTGGTCC
>JAWVYG010000008.1:0-14039 GCA_033722815.1 Halioglobus sp. | reverse complement strand
GACGTGCGCATCATCATCCCGGAGCGGACCGACAGCCGCGTGGTGACGCTGGCCAACTGGTCGTTCACGCGACAACTGTTGCCGCTGGGGATAAAAATCTACCGCTATCGCGAGGGCTTCATGCACCAGAAGGTGCTGCTGATGGATGAGCGCACGGCCGGCGTGGGCACCGCCAACTGCGACAACCGCTCGTTCCGATTGAATTTCGAGGTGACGCTGCTGGTCGAGGATGCCGCGTTCGCCAAGCAGGTGCAGCTCATGCTCGAGACCGACATGGGCAAGTGTCACCAGGTCAACGAGCGCGAGCTGAACAACCAGCCGCTGCGGTACCTGCTCGCGATGTCGGTGGCCCGCCTGTTCGCGCCCCTGCTGTAGCCGCCGCACCGCACACCCATACCAGCCGGAGAAACCATGAGAGCACCCACCCTGGCATTGCTGATCCTGCTGCCGCTCGCCAGCCTGGCGCAGGATGCCTCGTTCTACTCACCGGGCGGCTGGCCGACCCTGCACCAGGGGCCCGACAATCGCCGCGCGGTAGACGTGGAGGTGCTGGAGAAGCGTTACCGGGTGTGGCATGCGCTGGCGGGGGCGTCCGTACTGACCGCGCCGGTGACCAGCCCGGACGGCCGCCAGCTCTACGTCACCACCGGGCTCGCCGCCGGCGCGAGCAACCTGCACAGCTTTTCCATCGACGGCGAGCTGCTGTGGCAGGCCGCGCCCTGGCGCAGTGCCGACGAGGGCGTCGACGCCTGCGCCATCCTGTCCAGTCCCATCGTGGACACGGATGGCGACGTCTACATCAACGACTGCAACCAGCTGTTCGCGTTCCGCCCCGACGGCAGCATAAAGTGGATTCTGCCGCTGCCCGCACCGCGCGAGGACGACTGGGCCGCCGCCGGCGACCATCCCGTCAATGCCTTTACGACGGCGGCCTTCTCCGCCGACGGGCACATCGTGGGGGTCACCAACTTCGGCGATGTCCTGGTCGTGGACCGCGACAGCGGCAACGTGCTGAACGAGCCCTACCGCCTGCCGGCGGTGCTGTCCCCCTACTCTGACCTTGTGCCAATGCCTGAAAGCCTGCTGGAACAGGACCTGATGGATCCGAACTTTCGCGAATGGACATGGCAACTGATCTTCGGCGGCATGATGCGCTCGGCCAACACACCGGCGATAGCGGCCAATGACCGCGTGTTCATCGTCGGCAGCAGCGCACGCGCCGGGATCGGTGCGCTGTGGGGGCTGGACCTGGTGACAGCGGGCGACGGACTGCGCGTGCGCGAGGCGTTCTCTACGGAAATCGGCATCGGCTCCGGTTCCAGCCCCGCACTGTCACCCGCACAGGACCAGGCCTACGTCTGCGACGAAGAGGGCTGGTTCTACGCCATCGACACGGCAAGCGGCGAGGTGCGCTGGAGAGTACAGACGGATGCCACCGCCGGCGCCGCCGCAGTGGGCGCCGACGGCATCATCTACGCGCTGCAGGACACGCGCCGCCCGGTGGTCGCCATCGCCCCGTCGGGCGAGGTGCTGTGGCAGAGTGATATCAGTGCGCTGTCCCGGGCGCTGCCCTCCTCCTGGTTGCTGGGCGACCCGGTCGGGCAGGCCAACGGCAATCCGGTGGTCACCAACGACGCGGTCCTGGTGCCGGTGATTTTCGGCTACGAGCTGCCGCTGCTCGGTGCGACCGTACCGGTGACGTCCCACGTCGTCGCGCTGGACCTGCGCACGGGCGCGGGGCTGTCGCTGCTGGCGCCCCTGCCGGACGATTCCAGCGGCATCACCGCCGTGCTGCCCGACGGCACGCTGATTAACAGTCTTGGCGCCACGCTGACGTCCGCGGTGGCCCCGCTGAAACCGCTGGTGGACTGGCTGCTGCCCGGGGACCTCGAAATGCTCGCCGCTCGCGGCGGCATACAGGTGGCCCTGCCGCTGCAGGAGTGACTGCGCCCGCAATAGCGGGCCGCGCCCTACCCGGCGATGCCCATCACAAAAATGATCGCCACCGCCGGCGGCACCACGAAGCGGATCAGGAAGTGCCACAGCGCGAAGGCATTTGGCCCCAGCGTGGTCAGCTCGTCGCGCGTCGACTCGCGCTTCATTGCCCAGCCGGCGAAGACCGCGATGAACAACCCGCCGAGCGGCAGCAGGATCTGGTTGGAGAAGAAGTCCATGCTGTCGTTGAAGTTGCGGCCCGCGATACGCAACTCGTCCAGCACGTTATAGGACAGGATGGACAGCACGCTGAACACCGCGACGGACCCGACCACGAGCAGCGCGCTCTTGTGCCGCGGCATCCCAAACCGGTCCTCCAGCCAGGCGGTCACCGATTCCACCAGGCCGACCATGGAGGTGATGCCGGCCACGGACAGCATCAGGAAGAACAGTATGCTGAACAGCTGGCCGCCGGGCATCTGGGCGAAGGCAACCGGCAGCGTCTGGAAAATCAGGCCCGCGCCGGCGGCGGGATCCAGGCCATTGTTGAACACGGCCGGGAACACCACGAGACCGGCCAGCAGGGCGACACCGGTGTCGACCAGCACGATCACCAGCACCGAATTGGTGATGGAGATGCTGCGCGGCAGGTAGGAGCCGTACACCATCATCCCCGCCATCGC
The DNA here is from genome assembly GCA_033722815.1 of Halioglobus sp. Lineage (GTDB taxonomy): Bacteria > Pseudomonadota > Gammaproteobacteria > Pseudomonadales > Halieaceae > Marimicrobium. The sequence goes on along the minus strand of JAWVYG010000008.1, from coordinate 11,421 downwards.
CACGCCGAGGGAGAAGAAGGCCTGCCCGATCGCCGCGAGCACGGTGCGGAAGGTGATCTTGCTGAAATCGGGGGTGAACAGCCAGGTCAGGGCCTCGCTGAAACCCCCGGCGAAAAAGTTGTACATGGCAAGGCCGACCAGCAGCAGGAACATCACCGGCATCATGACGCTGACGGCGCGCTCGATACCGTCCTTGACGCCGGCGTAGATGATGATGCCCGTGATGGCCAGGCCGATCAGCGTCCACACCAGCATACCGACGTTATCGCCGAGCACGGCGCTGAACTGGGCAGCAGCTATCTCGCCGTCCACGCCGACAAAACCGGTGGTGATGGCCTTGAACAGGTACCACAGGACCCAGCCCACCACGACTGCATAGACGATCTCGATGGTGTAGGCCGCCAACAGGCCCATGCCGCCGACGATACGCCAGTTGCTGCTGGCGTTGTCCTGCGCTGCCAGGGTGCCCATCGACGTGGGCGGACTACCCTGGCCGCGGCGGCCGATCAGCACCTCCGCCATGAGGATCGGTACGCCGATGAAGAACGCACAGGCGAGGTAGATGAGTACGAAGGCGGCGCCGCCGTTTTCTCCCGCGACATAGGGGAAGCGCCAGATATTGCCCAGGCCGACGGCGAAACCCACCGATGCCATGAGGAATGCGAATCGGGAAGACCAGTGCGCCCCGCCTGCTGCAGCCATGTGCCCCTCCAGCTACCTTTTTAGGTACGTTCTTGTTATTGGCGACAGTTTACACACATTCCGGCAGGGATTCAGTGACCTATCACCGCAGTGGCGCTGGCCAGCCAGGCGGCGTCGGCGCCGCTGACGAACGGCTGCAGGCTGTCGGCGACGCGCGCGTGATAGGCGTTCAGCCAGTCCACCTCCTCCGGCGTCAGCAGCGTCATATCCAGCAGCGAGACATCGAAGGGCGCCAGCGTCAGGGCCTCGAAGCCCAGCATGGGCGTCTCCGCGTCCGCGTCGTCGCACTCGCGCACTACCAGCAGGTTCTCGCAGCGCATGCCGAACCGGCCGTCGCGGTAATAACCCGGCTCATTGCTGACGATCATCCCGGGCATGAGGGCCGTGTCGCCGGCGGTCTTGGAGATACGCTGCGGGCCCTCGTGCACGCTGAGGAAAACGCCCACGCCGTGACCGGTGCCGTGGTCAAAGTCGAAACCCTCGGCCCACAGGTATTGGCGCGCCAGCGCGTCGAGCTGCATGCCGGTGGTGCCGCGCGGGAAACGCGCCCGGTCCAGCGCGATATGGCCCTTGAGTACCAGGGTGAACAGGCGCCGCACCTCCGGTCCGGGATCACCGATGGCGACCGTGCGCGTCACGTCGGTCGTGCCGTCAAGGTACTGCCCGCCGCTGTCGCACAGGTACACGCTGTCGCGCTGCAGCGTTCCCGGCTCACCGTTCATGTGGTTGTAGTGACACATGGCGGCGTTGGCGCCGGCGGCGGATATGGTGTCGAAGGAACAGGCGTGAAAGTACTCTCCGCCCGCGCGCAACCGGTAGAGTTCGTCGGCGAGCACCGCTTCATCGTGCAGGTTACCCGCCGCCACCTCGCCGGCCAGCCAGGCCAGGAAGCGGCTGACGGCGACGCCATCGCGCAGGTGCGCAGCTCTCGTCCCCGCCAGTTCCACGGGATTCTTGCACGCCTTGGCCAGCAGCACCGGGTCCTTCCCCGCCACCAGTTCCGCACCCGCCGCGACAATCGCCTGCTGGGTCCAGGCGCTGGCATTGGCGGGATCGGCGAGGATGCGCCGCCCGGACATTTCCGCCAGTACCCCGGTGAAGGACGCCGGCGGGTAGACCTCCACGCCCTCCCCCACGTGGGCGCGAAAGCCCGCGGGCAGGCGCCGGTCATCCGTGAACAGCGCCAGGCTGCCCTGCACGTCCAGCAGGGCAAAACTCAACAGCACGGGCAGTTGCGGCATGTCGGTGCCACGCACATTGAGCAGCCAGCTCACGCTGTCCGGCGCAAACACCAGCGCCGCGTCGCAGTCGACCTGCGCCACGAGTGCGGCCATCCGCACACGCTTGGACTCGGCGGACTCGCCGGTGAAGGCCTCGTCCAGCAGCAGCGCCTCGCGGATCACCTCTTCCGGGCGCTCCGTCCAGCAGCGATCGACCAGGTTGTCGCTGTCACACACCAGCGACACACCCATTGCCCCGAGGGTCTCGCGAGCCTGCTCGCACCACTGGTAGCTGTGCAGGCGCGGGTCGCAGGCAACGGTCTGGCCGCTCTCGAGCTGCTCTGCCAGCCACTGCAGCGGCGGTTCATCGACCAGGTGATGAAACGAGTAGAGGTCGTCGCGTACCTGTGACTGCACCTGCACGGTATAGCGGCCGTCGACAAACATGGCGGCGCGATCCGCAAGCACCACGGCGGCGCCGGCGGAGCCGGTGAAACCGGTCAGCCAGTGCAGGCGTTCGTTGCGTTCGGGTATGTACTCGCCGAGAAACTCATCCGCCCGTGGCACGACAAGGGCGTCGTAGCCGCGTTCGGCCATGGCCCGGCGCAGGGAATCGAGCCGCTGCTCCATGGCAGGTTAACTCCCGGAGTCTACCGGGGGGCCTCCGACGGGCTATTCCTCGTAGAGATCGAAGTCGGCCTTGGAAATACCGCAATCCGGGCACTCCCAGTCATCGGGCAGCTCTTCCCAACGGGTACCGGGGGGGATGCCGTCGTCGGGCAGGCCCAGTTCCTCGTCGTAGATAAATCCGCAGATGACACATTCGTACTTCTTGAAATCACTCATAGCCGGTTCCTTGTGCAGGCTGAAACGAAAATTATACGTAACTCTACCGGACGCTCACCCGACCCCGGTCAAGGATTCATACCACCGGGTTGAAACATCTGGAGCGCCTGGCCTTAAACGCGACCCGATCAGAACTCGGCGTCCAGCTCGATGCGGTAGGCATCGCCCTGGGGCCTTGCCATCAGCGACAACGCCTGGCGCAGCTGGTCGTCCATTGCATACTCGCTGTCGAGCAGCAGGTCGATACGGTAGCGCCTGCCCTGCAGTTCGACCGCGCCATCGGCCTGCAATGGCCCCGCCAGCGTGATGACCTCGCCCTGCAGCGCAGCCCCGGGCTGCTGACTGAAATCGACCGCGAAGCTGCCGAGCGGGACGCGGCCGCGGGGGGACAGGAAACCGGCGTTCTGCCATACCAACCGCCCCTGGCCGGCGTGGGGCAGGCCGTCGCGCAGCAGCAGTTCGCCAATATCCACATCGAGGGCCCCGTCCACCGCCAGCGGCGCAAACTGCCGCACCAGGTCGGCCGCGACGCTCAGCTGCAGCTCGCGCACATCCAGGTCGGTGGCGCCGCGGAACACCAGCTCGCCATTGACGCGCTGCTGGCCCCACCGGCTGGAGAGCTGCACCCGCGGCGCCAGTGCCAGCAGCGACAGGGGTTGCAGCGACCACTCCACAGCCCCCAGGTGCAGGTAGCCCGGCGGCAGCCTGAGCAGGCAGCGGCTGGCCCTGCCGTTCCACAGCGTGCCCGAGAGCCCCTGCATGACCACCTGCTCGCCGGGCAGCACCAGATGCAGCAGGCGCGCAGGGGCAGCCGCCAGCACGGCAACGACAAGCACCAGCGCCAGGACGAGGGCCAGGGAAATACGCGATAGAGTCAAGTTTGCTGCCCGGGGAGTGACCGATTGGTGGCTGGGTGCCGGGATGCACCGGCGCGACTGGCGGTGCAGTGTACACGAACGGGACCGGTTTTTTCACCGCGCGTGCAAAATGGCGAATCCGCTGGTCGCATCGGGTGCATGCGCGGCAGCTAGCCTGCCTGTGCGATGCGCACCGTGGCATTGACGCGACCGACACTGCCCGTCTGGGTGATGGAGACCTCCCTGACCAGCAGCCCCTCCTTGTACTCCATCTCGTGCAGCCAGCCGAGCAGGTCGTCGAACACCGCATTTTCCAGGCGCACCTGGATCTCACCGCGGCTGTTGGGCTGCAGTCGGCTCACGGGAAGCTGCTGCCTGCCGGTAGATTCATTGATGACCGACGCGAGGTTGCGGCGCGGTCCACGCGCGGAACCGCTCTCGCGCAGCTGCAGCAACTCCGAGGCCATGGCGTCGACCCGCGTCAGGGACTCGGCGATGACTGTATTCTGCTGCGCCAGGTCGTCGCGCCGGTTATCCAGCGGCGTCCACACGAGCATGTACAGCAGGTAGACGAAGACCGCCGCCGCCAGCACCAGCAGGCTGAGCTGTTCACGCTGTTCCAGAGCGGCAAACCACGCCTTCATCAGGGCGTACCTCCGCCGACGCGCAGCCGCGCGCGCACCTTGTCGCCCTGCGCGTTACTGCTTTCCATGACCGCCTGCAGCCCGGAGGCATTGATGGCGCTGCGCAGGCTCTCCACGCCCTCGAAGCTGCCGGCGATAATGTTCAGGCGCATCTCATCGGTCTTGTCGTTGTAGTTCAGGGTGGCGATGCTCGTGTTGGGGGTCTTCGACATCGCCTCCCCGACCCGCGCAACCAGGTTGACGAATCCGCTGCTCTGCGCCGAACCGCGCAGCGCGTCCAGCTGGCGGCGCAGCTGTTTCTCGGCGTCGACCACCTGGCCCTGGGGAAACGCGCGGCGGTAGCTGTCCTGCACCGCCGTGCGCAGGGCCAGGTTTTCCGCGCGCAATTCGCGGTAGTCGGTATACAGCGCTACGAGCTGCAAGGCGAACGCGATGGCGAAGCCCGCGGCGACGATACGCCATTCACGCCACCAGCGCCCCAGCGGTAGTCTCTCTGCGAAATCGCCCTGCAGCAGGTTCAGGCTGACATCGGCGTCGCGGCTGAGCAGCAGTGCGTCGTAGAAACCACCGCGGCGCCACTGCGCCTTGCCATCGAGCGCCGGCGGCAACAGCGCGAGGTCGGAGGACTGGTCCGCGCCGTAGACCACGACGCTCTCGGGCGGCTCACTCTCGCTCACCAGGGCCTGCAACACCACGTCCGCCAGTCCGCGCTCAATGGTGCAGCCCTCGCATTGCCCGGTGCGTATGATGGCGCTGTCGCCCTCCAGTACCAGGCACCACTGCCCGGGCGTCCAGGGCAGCAACAGGGGCTCCGGCGCCCAGCGACGGACGCCCGGGAAATCGCTCAGCAGGTCGTGCCAGTCCTGCATCTTGTCGCGCGAGCAGATGGCCACGCCGATCGTCTCGCGATCGAGCGTGCTGTGGCTGAAGTGCAGGTCCTCGATATCGGCTGCCACCTGTTCCTCGAGGGTGAAGGGCAGCGATTTGGCGATGTGTTTCTTTTCGCCGGCACTGACGGGCAGGCTGAGCAGTCGCGTATCGGCCCCGGGCGCGGCGAAACACACGCCGCTGCGGCGCTGGGCAAGTGCGGCGAGCAGGCGCTCCTGCGCGGCCTCGTCGTCGAGCCATTCGGGCTCCTTGCCGGCCCCGGGGGGATACCAGGCGAGACGGTCGTCCACCAGTCGTATGGCCGTGATGTCCTGCAAAACCTATGTCCCCGAAATACTCACTAGAGGCTGCCGCCCGCCCTTACAACAGCCTTTACACGCCTGTTCTTGCGCTGCAACACACTGTACAAGTGCGTGTTCCTGTCGGCAAGCTCCACGGTCACGCTGAGCAGGAACCAGGAGGACCGCTCGCCGAGCAGCCCGCGGATGTCGCCCAGCTCCTTGCCCGCAAAGACCGGGTTGGCCAGGAAAGCGGCCTTGTCGACAAAGCCCTCGCCGCGCTGTATTTCCACCAGCGCTTCGGCGTCCGCGGCCGACAGCGGATTGAGATCATTGCGCGCATTGATGCTGCGCAACACGGGCCCCGGGGCGGTATGGATATTGATGGGCTCGGGCTCGCGCGGCCACACCGTGACGTAGGGGGCGAGCGCCAGGTAGATCTCCGGCGTTACGTTGGCCACGGCGCGCAGCTCACTGACGCTGCCCATGGCCCGGTTGGCGGCGCGATAGGCCGGCGTGAGGGCGCCGTAGTAATCGTCCTCTGCGCCGTCGGCCAGCACGCTGCTGTCGCTGTCCAGCCAGTCACTGACCGAGAGCGTGATTGCGGCAGCCTCGAACTGGCTGATGTCCGGCCCGTCCAGTGCCTGCAGCAGGCGGATAAACTGCTCCTGCTCCGGGGTGTACTTCGGTACGCCACCCTCCTGGCGGGCCTGCGCGGCCAGGCTGTTCAGGTTGAAGCGCCCCTGCAGGTCTTCCAGCGGCGCCGCCCGCAGCCAGCCCCTGTCATCCAGCGGGAAGGGCTGGCTCTCCTGCGCCCACAACTCTGTGAAGTCATCCCTGATCAACTGCTCCTGCTTGTCCTCGTCCCAGTCGCGCTGCAGCACCAGCGCCGCCAGGTCCTCGGCGCCGCGCAGGTAGGCGTGCGCCTGCTCGGACACCAGCAGGTTGGAGGTGCGCTGCACGAAGCGCTGGAAATCGCCCTGCATGGCCACCGCTAGCGCCGCGGTAAGCGCGAACACCAGCATGGCGACCACCAGCGCGGCACCGCGCTGTTGCCGTGGCCCTGCGCGGCAGGCGGCGCGCCCCTTACAGCGGTGGCAGTGCATAAATGCGCCTCATCTCTCCCCAGTCCTGCAGCTGCAGCCGGATTTCCACTGCCTGGGGCGGCTGCGGCACTGCCTCGGGGTTGGAGGTGTCTGTCACCCAGTCCTCCGCCCAGTTCGCGGTATCGACATTGGTGCTGCGCGACTCGAAGCGTATCTGCTCGAGCGAGCCCAGGAAGGCGAGCTGCATGTCTTCCACACCCTCCAGCAGGACGACGGTTTGCGCCTCCGTGTCCCCTGCACGGTCCAGCACGAAATAGCTGTCGCGCAGCAGTTCGTCGTCTTCCAGGCGATAGTTGATGCGCTGCAGGTTACTGCGCGGGTGCCCGTGGGGATTGTGCCAGCCGGCGCGCGACAGGCTCAGCAGGAACCGGTTGGCGCGCCCTCCAGCCAGCGCCGGCTCCGTATCGCCGAATTCGTCGCGTACCGGGCGCGGGGCGAACTCACGCAGGTCGCGCGACAGGATGGCCCACGCGCGGTTTATCTCGATGGCGCGGTCGCCGTTGTCGCGCAGCGTCGCAACGCTGGTTATCACGGTGGAGATACTGGTGTAGGCGATCATGGAAACAAAGGCGGTGATGCCCAGGGCTATCAGCACCTCCACCAGGGTGAAACCGCGCTGTCCGCTAGCGGTCATCGGGATTCACCACGCCTGGCACGAGGCGCTCGGCGGCATCGCGGGCGCTCTGCGACTGCGACCCCTGCTGCTGCGGTGTCTCTGTCCCCTGCTCCTGGCTGCCGCCGTCGTCGTCCTCCTGCAGCGCATCGAGGTCCTCCGTGCGGTCTCCGGAGAGGAAACCGGACAGGGCGTACAGGCGGTTCTGCGGGTCGTCGGCATCGGGGCCGACGACAATCTCCACGCGGTAGAAATTCGGCACGCCCGGGGCGGCCGCAATCTCGACCCACCAGTACCAGTCGCGCCTGGCCATGCTGGACATACCGCTCTCCCGCCCGGGACGCACGGCACTGGTTGCGGCGGCCGCCAGGCGCACTTCCTCCAGCTTGTTGGCGGCGACCATCTGCGCCAGCGCCTTGTCACGCAGGTAGGCGGTATCGTCGGCCTGCTGGTAGAGCGACGTGAGCAGCGCGGGCAGCGCGACCGCGACGATGGCCAGCGCCACCATGACCTCGACCAGGGTAAAGCCGGCGCCGGCGCCGCGCCCGCGCATCATCCCTCCTCTTCCTCGCGGATGCCCCGGCGCAGCACCTGGAAACGCCCCAGCAGGTCCCACTCGATACGCCACAGCAGTTCGCTGTCCTGTTCGCTGCGCACGTTGATGGCACCGACGGTGGTCTCACCACTGGAATAGAAGACGATCTGCGGTTGTTGTTCCCGCCCTTCATCATCGTCCAGGTCGACTTCCGAGAACGGCGAGTTCTCGATCTCCAGCTCCAGCACAATGCCCTCCGGCATGTCCCTGGGCGCGAACACCTCCTTGCCGCTGCGCGGCAGCTTCCACCCCTCCAGGTGACGCTCGCGCCAGGCGTAGCTGTAGCGCGCCACCGCCGGGTCGAAGTTCTGCTCCACGAGCAGGCCGTAGTCGAGGCCGGTAAACTGCGCCTCGTCCAGCGCGTAGGCGGCCGTGTCGGCGAGGTCGCGCACCGCGGACTCCAGGCGGATACCCTGGCCGCCGGAACTGATACTGAGGCTCACCATCGACGTCACCATGGCGATGACAAACATCACCACGAGTATCTCCACCAGGCTGAAGCCGCTGCCACGCCGCTGCCGGGGCAGCGCAACCGCGAGGTTCGCGCCACAAGCCGCTGCGGTCGCCCTGCCGGGGCGGGAGCGGAAAGCGCGGTTCAGGTAGCGGCCGGAGCCTTCATACAGTGGCGACATGTGCCGGCAGACGCACTCCTGGCGGCGTCAATCCTCCTTTCTCCAGTTGCCTATGTCCTCGTTCTGCCCGTCGCCCCCGGACAGGCCGTCCGCGCCCAGCGAGAAGATATCCACTTCCTTGCGTTCACCCGGGCTGAGGTAGAGGTAGGGGCGGCCCCAGGGATCCAGCGGCAGTTCCTCGAGATAACCGCCCTGGCGGAAGTTGCGCGGCTCCGGGTCCAGTGAGCTGGGCTCCACCAGCGCCTGCAGGCCCTGCTCCGTCGTCGGGTAGACGAAGTTGTCCAGCTTGTACATCTTCAGCGCCGTCTCGATGTTCTTGAAATCCGCCCTGGCCTTCTGCACGCGGGCCTCGTCGGCCTGGTTCAGCACCGTCGGCGCCACCACGCTGATGAGCAGCCCCATGATCACCAGCACCACGAGGATTTCCACCAGCGAGAAGCCGGCACTCTGCATTCGTTTCATATCACCTTACCATCGTATTGAGATCAAATATCGGCAGCAGGATGGCCAGCACGATGACCAGCACCAGACCGCCCATACCCACCACCATAATCGGCTCGAACAGGGCCATGACCCGGGTCAGTGTCATCTCCAGTTCGCGTTCCTGGTTGGCCGCCGAGCGCGCCAGCATGGTTTCCAGCTCGCCGCTGGCCTCGCCGCTGGCGACCATGTGTACCATCATGGGCGGGAAGCGGCCAGTCTGCTGCATGGCGCGATTCAGGCTGCCGCCCTCCTGCACGCGCTCGGCCACCTCCACGCTGTCCTCGCGCAGCACCAGGTTGGTCAGTACCTCCCCGGCGATACGCAGTGACTCCAGCAGCGGGACGCCGCTGGCCATCAGGATACTGAGCGTGGAGGCGAAGCGCGCCGTATCCACCGCCGTCAGCACCCGGGCAATGCCGGGCAGCCGCAGCAGCATCCGGTGCCAGCGCCGCCGCCGGCGCGTATCGCGCAGCAGGCGCCGGAACAGGACCACCAGCGCCACCGCGCCTACCATTACCCAGACACCGTAATTCTGCACAAATTCACTGGTGCTGATCAGCAACTGTGTCAGCACGGGCAGCTCCTGCTGGCTGTGGGCAAAAATACCTACCAGCTTCGGCACCACGAATGCCATCAGCAGGCCGATCACGGCGACCGCAACACCGACCAGTATGAACGGGTAGATCATCGCGTTGTTCAGTTTCTGGCTGGTGTACTGGCGCTGTTCGGTATAGTCCGCCAGCTGTCCCAGCACCGGCCCTAGGTAGCCCGCGTGCTCTCCCGCCTTGACCATGGCGCAGTACATCTCGTTGAACACCTGCGGGAACTCGCTCATGGCATAGGCCAGCGTATGGCCCTCGGCAACGCGCGAGCGGACCTGTAACAGCATGCCCTTGATGCGGCCGCTGCGGGTCTGCTGCGCCGCCGCCTGCAGCGCCTCGTCAATCGGCAGGTTGGATTCGATCAGCGTGGCAAGCTGCCGCGTGATCAGCGCCAGGTCACCGGCGCTGACGCGCGTGAACAACTGCGACAGGCGCGGCCCGGACTGCTCGCCGCGCGCGACGTTGGCCTCGCTGACCTCCACCGGGCGCAGGTTGTCGCTGCGCAGGCTGGCGCGCACCTGGCGCTCGGAGTCGCCCTCGAGCACCCCCTTGACGATCTTGCCCTGCGGGTTCAGGGCTCGGTAGCGATAGGCAGTCACGCGTCAGGTCCGCAGTCAGGCGATGGAGGTGACCCGCAGCACTTCACCCAGGCTCGTCTCGCCCGCGAGCACGCGCCGCCTGCCGTCGGCCTCGATGCCGGGGTAGCGTTCACGGGCGTGCTGCAGCATCTCCTGTTCGCCGGCGCCGGCGTGAATGAGGGCGCGCATCGCGTCGTCGATTTCTATCAGCTCGTAGATACCCGTACGACCGCGATAGCCCGTGTAGTTGCAATTCTCGCAGCCGCGCGCCCTGTACAGCTGCAGTTCGTCGTCGTGCGCGTCGAGGTGCAGCAGCTGCCGCTCTTCGGCTGTCGGCGAGTGCGCCTCGCGACAGTCGTGACACAGCAGCCGCACCAGGCGCTGCGACATGACCGCGACCAGGCTCGATGACAGCAGGAAGGGCTCGATGCCCATATCCTGCAACCGCGTCACCGCGCCGATAGCGGTATTGGTATGCAGGGTGGACAGAACGAGGTGGCCGGTGAGCGAAGCCTGCACCGCGATCTCCCCCGTCTCCAGGTCGCGGATCTCCCCCACCATCACCACGTCCGGGTCCTGGCGCAGGATGGCGCGCAGACCCCGGGCGAAGGTCATGTCGACCTTGGGGTTGACCTGCGTCTGGCCGATGCCCGGCAGCATGTACTCCACCGGGTCCTCGATGGTGAGGATATTGCGCGAGGTCTCGTTGATCTCGGACAGGCCCGCGTACAGCGTCGTCGTCTTGCCCGAGCCGGTGGGCCCGGTGACCAGAATGATACCGTAGGGGCTGTGCAGGTGCCGGCGATAGGCCTCCAGCACCTGGTCGTTCATCTTCAGCTGCGGCAGCTGCAACTGCCCGGCGGCGGTATCGAGCAGCCGCAGCACCACCCGCTCGCCGTGGGCCGACGGGATGGTGGACATGCGGATATCGACCGCGTGGCCCGCCAGCTTGACCGAGATGCGACCGTCCTGCGGCACGCGCTTCTCTGCGATATCCAGCTTCGCCATCACCTTCAGGCGCGATACCAGCAGCGGCGCCAGCATGCGCTTGGGCGACAGCACCTCGGCCAGCACGCCGTCGATGCGGTAGCGCACGCTGAGCCGGTCCTCGAAGGTCTCGATGTGGATATCCGAGGCCTGCTCGCGCACCGCCTGCGACAGGATGGCGTTGATGAGGCGGATGATCGGTGCGTCGTCCTCGGTATCCATAAGGTCGCCGGACTCGGGAATCTCGTCCGCCAGCCGGCTCAGGTCGACCTCGGAGCCGATGTCCACGGCCAACTGCACCCCCGCGTTGTTGTCGCGCTGGAAGGCCAGCGTCAGGCGGCGCTGGAAATCGCTCTCGGACACGCCCTGCAGGGCGAACGGCCGACCCAG
>JAWVYG010000007.1:0-14411 GCA_033722815.1 Halioglobus sp. | reverse complement strand
GGATGCTGGAATCGAAGTGGATCGCGGTGGTGGCGCTGCTGGTGGCGCTGGCTGCGCTGATCTACCAGTTCACCGTTATCAGGGGCTACTGGCTGCACGGGCTGGATGACGAACGGCCCGCCGATTGAGCCAGGCTGCGTCTCTGGCTTACGGCGCTGCGGTGGGAAGGTCCCGCCGTACAGCCGCGACTCGCTGCGGGAGGGCGTTGCCTGACATCATAAAGGGAATATATTCCAATGATTTCAAGGGAATATGGTCATTTTATAAAGTGATTTGTAAGCACTGCGTCGGCGGCAGCAGGACTGCCGCCGGCGCCGTGGTCGTCAGGCGGCCTCTGAGCGCGCCGCCGCCTCCTCGGCCGTGGCGGCATTGACCAGCGCGGCGAAGCGCTGCTTGTGGTGGTCCGCGTCGCCGAACAGGCTGTTGAGGATCATCAGCCGCTTGACGTAGAAGCCGACAGCCAACTCGTCGGTCATACCCATGCCGCCGTGCAGCTGGATCGCCTCGCCACCGATGTGCCGTCCCGCCCTGCCGGTCATGACCTTCAGCGCCAGCAGGCTGCGCTGGGCGTCGTCACTGCCCGCCTCGGCGGCACACACCGCCCGGTACAGCAGCGAACGCTGTTTCTCGCAGGAGCCGAACATGTCCACCAGCCGGTGCTGCAGCGCCTGGAACGAGCCGATGGCGACGCCGAACTGCTCGCGGGTCTTGCAGTATTCCAGTGTCTGCGCGTTGAGAAACTCCATCGCGCCCAGTGCATTGGCAGCGACGGCGAGAATGGCGTTGTCGATGACCTCGCGCATGAGGCCGTAACCCTCCCCTGCCACGCCGATGACCGCGTCCGTGCGCACATCGGTGAAGCGAATGTTGGCGGCCTCCTGGCCATCGGTCATGCGATAGGCGGTGCGCTCGATGCCGCTGGCCACGGCGTCGACCAGGAACAGGGTGATACCCGCGGCGTCGGTCTGGTCACCGGATGCCCTGGCCGCGACGACCAGTTTCTGCGCCGCCGCGCCGTTGAGCACCACGGTTTTTTCACCGTTGAGCACCCAGTCGCTCCCCTCCTTGGTGGCCCGGGCCGCGACGTCGGTCAGCTCAAAGCGGCTTTGCCTTTCCAGGTAGGCGAAGGCGCCCTGCAGCTCGCCGGCGATAATCTGCGGAATCAGCTCTGACTGCACCGCCTCGCTGGCGCCGGCCTGCAGCAGGGCGCCGAACAGCAGCACCGTGGGCAGGTAGGGTTCGGCCACCAGGCCCTTGCCGAACTCCTGCATGATCACCATCGTATCGACGGGGCCGCCGCCGAATCCGCCGTGCTCCTCGGCGAAGGGAATGGACAGCCAGCCCAGCTCTGCAAACTGGCGCCAGTGCTCGGGGCTGAAACCGTGATCCAGCGCCACGGTGGCGTTGCGCTTGTCGAATTCGTAGTTCTCGGCGACGAAGCGCTCGATGCTGTCCCTGATCAGGGACTGTTCTTCACTCAGGTTGAAATTCATGTCGCTATTCTCCTCGGTGCCGCTGTTACAGGCCCAGCACGTATTTGGCGGTGATGTTTTTCTGTACCTCGTTGGAGCCGCCGTAGATCGACGAGGCCCTGCCGCGGAAATACAGCTTCTGCGCCCGGTCTGCGAAGTCGTGGCCGAGCTGTTCGGCGCTGAGGTCGCCCTGCAGGGTCTGGCTGTAGTACCCCGCCACATCCATGCGCAGTTCCTGCAGCGACTGCTGAACCTCGGTGCCCAGGGTCTTGAGCAGCGAAGACTCCGGCCCCGGCGCCTTGCCGCCGGCGATGTCCGCCAGCGCGCGCAGCTCGGTGTACTCCAGCGCCATGAGCTCGATCTCGGTGTCTGCCAGGCGGCCCGCAAACGCCGGGTCGTCGAGCAGGCTGGTGCCCCCGCTGACCTCCTGTCGCGCCAGCTCGCGGATGTCCGCGAGGGCGCGCTTGGAATCCGCGACCTCGGCGATGGACAGCCGCTCGTGCACCAGCAGTGACTTGGCGTAGGTCCAGCCCTTGCCCTCTTCGCCGATGCGGTTGGCTACCGGCACGCGCACATTATCGAAGAACACCTCGTTGAGATGGTGGAAGCCGTCGATGGTGTTGATCGGGCGCACCGTGACGCCGGGACTCTTCATGTCGATCAGCAGGAAGGTGATGCCCTCCTGCTTGCGCCCCGAGTTGTCCGTGCGCACGAGGCAGAAAATCCAGTCGGCGTACTGCGCGTACGTGGTCCAGATCTTGCTGCCGTTGATGACGTACTCGTCGCCATCCAGCTCGGCCTTGGTCTTCAGGGAGGCGAGGTCGGAGCCGGCGCCCGGCTCGGAGTAGCCCTGGCACCACCAGTCTTCGCTGCTGAGAATGCGCGGCAGGAAGCGCGCCTTCTGTTCGTCATTGCCGTACGCGATGATGACCGGTGCCACCATGATCACGCCGAAGGGAATGATATCCGGCGCGCCGGAGGCCGCGCGTTCGGAGTTCCAGATGAAGGTCTGGGTCACGCTCCAGCCGGTGCCCCCGTGTTCCTCGGGCCAGTTGGGCGCCATCCAGCCCTTGTCGTTGAGCAGTCTCTGCCACTCGATCATGCCCTCGCGCATGGTGCTGCGGTCGTTGACCCTGGCCTGTAACTCGGGGTTGTTGGTCCAGGCCTCCGCGAGGAAGGCGCGCACCTCCTCGCGAAAGGCGATGTCGGTTGCGTTCAGCTCTGTATTCATTCTCGATCTCCTCCAAACTCAATTCGTGGCTCCGGCGATCACGCCGTTGCGACGGGTAGCTCGCGATGGCAGTCGCTGCGCGTCATGCCCAGGCGTTGAATAATGACATCACGGCAGGTGCCGACCCGGCGGCTGCCCACTATAGGGCGCAATGTTTACATCGGCAACACTGGGCCCGTCCCTGCTCAACCGGACCGGGCCATACTCCGCGCAGCAGCGATATAGATGATGAACATGACGATCTCCGGGCCGATCTGGGGCGCCAGGGCGGCGTCCTGCAGCAGCCAGGCGAGCGTGCGGAACCCGGCGGCCAGGCCGACCAGCGCCGCCGGCGTGTAGAGCAGTATCGCATTGCGCCTGATCAGGCCGGCAAGGCCGAAAGCGCCGGCCGTGACGAAGAATGCCGTGAGGTCGCCGATCTGGGTGCTGCGCCCCAGGCCGTCGAGCAGTGGCATGCCCAGTTCCGCCGCCGCGCCGGCGGGATCGGCGAGGAAGCGCGCCCCGATAGCCAGCAGCATCAGGCTGACCAGCCCCGCCAGCACTGTCAAAATCTTGTTCAGCATTTGTCTCTCCCTGCGGTTATCGTGGTTGCCGCTCGCGGCGCGGCGCCAACGGGCGACCACCTTGCTTGCGCGCGACCAATATTAATGACAGCATAGGTGCCAATTGTTTGCAAGGGAGCACTCCGATGCAGTACGAGCTCAGGGAACAGGTTGCGGTGCTGAACCTCGACGACGGCAAGGTGAACGCGGTAGGCCATGCCTTCCTCGATTTCGTCAACGAGGGCCTGGACAGGGCCCAGGCAGACAAAGCAGGCGCCGTTATGCTCTGCGGGCGCGAGGGGCTGTTCTCCGCCGGTTTCGACCTGAAGGAATTCGAGAAAGGCGCGGAAAACGGCGTGTCGATGGTCGCCAGGGGCATGGAGCTGGCGATCAGGCTGTACGGTTTCCCCATGCCGGTGGTCGCCGCCTGCACCGGACATGCCATAGCCATGGGCGCCTTCATACTGCTGGCCTGCGACACCCGCGTGGGCGCCCGGGGGGAGTTTCGCTTCACGCTACCCGAAACGCGCATCAACATGGAAATCCCGCGCGTGGTGCAGGCGCTGTGCGTGGCGCGCCTGGCGCCGACCATCATGACCCAGGCGGTCATCCAGTCGCGAATCTTCAACCCCGCGGATGCCGTCGCCGCCGGATTCCTCGACGAGATCGTCGCAGCGGAGGACGTCGAGGCTACCGCGTTTGCAGCCGCCCGAGAGCTGGGCGAGCTGCCGCAGGCGTTCTATGCCGCGAACAAGATGTTCATGCGCGAGGACACACTGAGAGAGATGCGCGCGCAGTTCGACAAGGCCCTCGCGTCAGCGCGATAGTGCAGATCGAAAGTTAGCTGCGCCGCGCAGCCGCGGTTCTTCCATTTCCTGTCGGCCCGGGCGCCCTGCTCAGGTCAGGCTGCCCCCGCTGCGGGCCAGGTCCTGCAGCAACTGTGCAGGCTGCCAGAATTCGCTCTCCCCCTGGCCTGCGTAATGCGCCAGTCGCTCCAGCACGTGATCCAGGCCGAGCCTGTCTGCGTGGTACATCGGTCCGCCGCGGTGGGCCGGCCAGCCGTAGCCGTAGACATAGACGACATCGATATCGCTGGCGCGTTGCGCAATACCTTCCTGCAGGATCTTCGCACCCTCATTGATCATCGGTAGCAGGCAGCGCTCGAGTATCTCCTCGTCGGAGATGTCCCGTCGCTCGATGCCCTCCTTCTGCGCAAATTCCTCGAACAGCGCGGCGACCTCGGGATTGGGTGTCGGCCTGCGGTTTTCATCGTAGTCGTAGTACCCCGCCCCGGATTTCTGGCCGCGCCGGCCCATTTCGCACAGGCGCTCGCGCACCGTCGATCCGGTAGAGGTCTCCGCGCTCCAGCCGATGTCCAGCCCGGCAAGGTCGGACATCTGGAACGCGCCCATGGGGAAGCCAAACTCACACAGTACCCGGTCGATGTCGTGGGGTGCGGCCCCCTCGTGGGCCAGCCGCATGGCCTGGTGCTGGCGCTGGAACAGGATGCGGTTGCCGACAAAGCCGTGGCAGACGCCGACCAGGACCGGCACCTTGGCGATGCGTTTGGCAAACGCCATGCATGTCTTGATAACCGTATCCGATGTCTCGTCGCCGCGCACCACTTCCAGCAGCTTCATCACGTTGGCCGGCGAGAAGAAGTGCAGGCCGATGACGGATTCCGGCCTGCCGGTGACTGCAGCGATCTCGTTCAGGTCGAGCGCGGAGGTATTACTGGCAAGGATGGCCCCCGGTTTTGCGATGCCGTCGAGCCGCGTGAAAATGTCCTTCTTCACCGCCATGTCCTCGAACACCGCCTCGATGACAAGGTCACAAGCTCCGAGGTCGCCGAGATCGAGGCTGCCGGATATGAGGCCGCAGCGAGTCTCGACATCCTGCCGGCTGATGCGTCCCTTGCTCGCGGTGTTCTCGTAGTTCCTGCGAATGATGCCCAGGCCCCGCTCCAGCGCCTCGGCGGAAGTCTCCACGATCGTCACCGGCAGCCCGATGTTGGCCATGTTCATGGCGATGCCGCCGCCCATGGTGCCGGCGCCGATCACGCCTGTCGACGCGATCGGGATCTCCGCGGTATCGCGCCCGATGCCGGGCACTCTCGCGGCCTGGCGTTCGGAGAAGAAGAAGTACTGCTGAGCACGGGACTGGGGCCTCGCCATGAGTTCCCGAAACAGGCGTGACTCCGTCGCCATGCCCTCGTCGAAGGGCTGGTTGACCGCGGCCTCGATGCAGCGCAGGTTGTACTCCGGTGCGAGGGCCCCGCGGCTCTTGCGTGCCAGCGTCTTGCGCAGCGCTTCGAACAGGGCCGGGTTGTCCCGGGCGGCGAGCAGCTTGTCGTCGCGATCGCGCAGCCGGGGCAGCTCGCTCGTGCCGATCTTCCCGCGCGCGAAGGCCTCTGCGTCCTCGCGCAGCTCGCCATCGACAATGCGGTCGACCAGCCCCAGCTCCAGCGCCTCGGCAGCCCCGATGGGCTGGCCCGAGGTCACCATCTCGGCGGCCTTCTCCGCACCGATGGCCCGCGGCAGGCGCTGGGTGCCTCCGGCGCCCGGCAGCAGGCCGAGATTCACCTCCGGCAGGCCGAGCCGAGCAGCGCTCTCTGCCACGCGGTAATGGCAGCACAGCGCGGTTTCCAGGCCGCCGCCCAGCGCGGTGCCATGGATAGCGGCGACGACGGGCTTCCGGGCCCTGTCGATGGCGTCCAGTACGCTGTGCAGGTCCGGTTCCTGCGGCGCCTTGGCAAACTCGGTAATGTCGGCCCCCGCTATGAACGTCCTGCCGTCGCAGGCGAGCAGCAGCGCGCCGACGTCATCGTCATCCAGCGCGGCCGTCACCGCCTCGAGTATGCCCTGGCGCACGCTCTGGCTGAGCGCGTTGACCGGCGGGTTGTCTACCGTGATGACGGCCACGCCGTCGCGAACCGCGTAATCGACCGTTTCTGTAAGCGCTGTCATAGTGATGTTCCCGCGTGAAAGTGGCGTTGAGTCAGAACCAGGACACCGTTTACCGTGTTCCTCGCCGGCTGGCAACCATCAGCCGCCCGTCATGACGCGGCCAGCACAGGGCAAAAATGTCCAGCTGGGCTTGTCACTGTAACGTTTGGCTGCTCCAATTGCAGGCCGGTTATCTCGCGCAAGAGCAATTCGATGGCGATCAGCATAGGAATCAACGGCTTCGGCAGGATGGGCCGTCTCGTCATGCGCGCGGCCTTCGACGCGCAGGATGTCAGTTTCAGCCACATCAACGACCCGGCCGGCGATGCGCAGTCCATGGCCCACCTGCTGAGTTTCGACTCGGTACAGGGTCGCTGGCAGCACGAGGCATACGCCGAGGGGGATGCCCTGCGCATCGGCGACCAGGTGGTCACGACCAGCGGCAACAGCGAGCTGCACGAAACCGACTGGTCAGGCTGCGACGTGGTTGTCGAGGCCTCCGGCGCCTTTCGCAGCGCGGCGTCCCTGCAGCCCTACCTCGACCAGGGTGTGCCGCGCATCGTGGTGACCGCGCCGGTTGCGGATGCGCATGTCCCGGACATCGTGATGGGCGTCAATCACGACGCTTTCGACGCCGGCCGGCACCGTATCGTCACAGCCGCGTCCTGCACCACAAACTGCCTGGCGCCGGTGGTCAAGGTCATACACGAGCACCTTGCGATCAGGCACGGCAGCATGACCACGATCCACGACATCACCAATACCCAGCGCATCCTCGATGCACATCACCGCGACCCGCGACGCGCTCGGGCGGCCTCGATGAACCTCATTCCCACCAGCACCGGCTCTGCGCGCGCGATCGGGCGCATCTTTCCCGAGCTCGAGGGGAGATTGAACGGGCACGCGGTACGCGTGCCCCTGGCGAATGCCTCGCTGACCGATTGCGTCTTCGAGGTCGGCCGCGATACCGATGCGGATGAGGTCAACGCGCTGGTGCGCCGCGCCGCGCAGGGTGAACTGCGTGGCATTCTCGGCTACGAGGACAGGCCGCTGGTATCCTGCGATTATCGCGGCGACCCCCGTTCCAGTATCGTCGATGGCCCCTCTACGATGGTCGTCGGCGGTACGCAGGTAAAACTGTACGCCTGGTACGACAACGAGTGGGGTTACGCCAACCGCACCGTCGACGTGCTGCGCATGTCTGCCGGCCTGGCTCCCATCGAGCGCTGAGCGCGCCGCCATGCACGACCGTGCCGCGATGCGCCAGTACCTGCTGATCACCGGCAATTACTGGGTGTTCACGCTGACCGACGGCGCGTTGCGTATGCTGGTCGTGCTGCATTTTCACCAGCTCGGCTATGGACCGCTCGACATTGCCCTGCTGTTCCTGTTCTACGAGTTCTTCGGCGTGGTGACCAACCTCGTCGGGGGCTGGCTGGGCGCCCGGTTCGGGCTGAACCGCACCATGAACGCAGGCCTGGGCCTGCAGATCGTCGCCCTGGGGATGCTCCTGGTGCCGCCGGCGTTGCTGACCGTCGGCTGGGTCATGGCCGCCCAGGCCCTGTCAGGCATCGCCAAGGACCTGAACAAGATGAGCGCCAAGAGCAGCGTGAAGCTGCTGCTGCCGGAGCACGCCCAGGGCCGGCTGTACAAGCTCGTTGCACTGCTGACCGGGTCGAAGAACGCGCTCAAGGGCATGGGCTTCTTCCTCGGTGCGGCGCTGCTGGCGGCGGTGGGGTTTCGCGGTGCGATGCTCGTGATGATACTGGGGCTGGCCATCGTGTGGTGCGCCAGCCTCCTGCTGCTGGTGGCCGACCTGGGTCGCTCCGCGGGCGGGGCGCCCTTCCACCGCCTCTTCTCCAAGAGCGCCCCGATCAACGTCCTGTCCGCCGCGCGGATGTTCCTGTTCGGCGCGCGCGACGTCTGGTTCGTGGTCGCGCTGCCCGTGCACCTGTCTACCGCGTTTGACTGGCCGCACATGCAGGTCGGGGCGTTTTTCGCCGCGTGGATCATCGGTTACGGCGCGGTGCAGTCGCTCGCCCCCAGGGTAACCGGCGGCGCCGGCCGGCTGCCGGACGGCACCACCGCGGTGCGCTGGGTCGCGCTGCTGGCGCTGATTCCCGCCGTGATCGCCCTGTCTCCCGGTGCGGACACCTTTCCCGGAACGGAAGTCTTCCTGGGCCTGCCGGTCCCGGAGTTGTGGCTGCTTGGCGGGCTGCTGTTGTTCGGCGTTGTGTTCGCGATCAACTCCTCGCTGCACAGCTACCTGATCGTCAGTTACGCGGACCGGGACGCGGTCTCCCTCGACGTGGGGTTCTACTACATGGCCAACGCCATGGGCAGGTTGCTGGGTACCGTGTTATCCGGCTGGGTTTACCAGGTCTACGGCCTGTCCAGCTGCCTCGTGTTGTCCTCCGGGTTTCTTATCACCGCTGCTGCGCTGTCGCTGCTGCTGCCGGGGGTCGGCAGGCGGGGGCGTATTTTCGTGAACAAGGCCACACTCTGATGTCCTATTTGTGACGTGTACTTAACGTTATCTGTAATCTACAATTCGTAAGCTATTGTTATTTAACAATAACGTACAGGTTTTGCCCGGCTGTCGACGCCGGGTGTCCAGGTCGGCAAGAACTTTGCCCGGCGGCAGCACTCTATACTCGGTGTTTGAACCGGGCCGAAGCGAGGTTAGACTGACGGCATGCAGTGGAATTCAATAGTGCGCCCCCTCGGCGCAGTCGCCCGGTGGTGCCGGGGCGGGGCCTTCGTGGCACTGGCCTGCGCGGCCAGTAACCCGGGCTGGGCGCTGATCGAGTACACCCAGAGCCAGCGCGAAACCATCGTCGAGCTGGTCGACCAGCTGGAAGATCGTCACTACGCCAGCAGGAACTACAACGACCAGATGTCCTCCCTGCACCTGGACGCCTAT
Source organism: Halioglobus sp. (assembly GCA_033722815.1). Classification (GTDB taxonomy): domain Bacteria; phylum Pseudomonadota; class Gammaproteobacteria; order Pseudomonadales; family Halieaceae; genus Marimicrobium. The sequence goes on along the minus strand of JAWVYG010000007.1, from coordinate 5,298 downwards.
ATCGAGAAGCTCGACCGGGGCAAGATGTACTTCACGGCAGCAGATATCGCCGACTTCGAGCAGTACCGGCTGGTGATGGACGACCAGCTGTCACAGGGCAAGCTGGATGCGGGTTTCAACATCTTCAACCGCTTCCAGCAGCGACTCGAGTCCCGCCTGCAGCGCCTGCTCGATACGCTGCCCGAGGCCGTGGCCAGTCTCGACTTCACGCGCGATGAGAGCTGGGTCATCGACCCGGAAGACCAGGACTGGGCGCGCAGCGACAAGGAACTGGACGACCGCTGGCGGAAGCAGCTCAAGAACCAGGTGCTCGGTCTGAAGCTGGCGGAAAAGCCGGCGGACGAAATCGTCCCCACCCTGGAAAAGCGCTACAGCAACCAGCTCGGCCGGGTGAAGCAGTACAATAGCCAGGATGTATTCCAGATCTACGCCAATGCGCTGACGGAGCTGTACGACCCGCACACCAATTACCTGTCGCCGCGACGCTCGGAAAACTTCAATATCAACATGCGCCTGTCTCTCGAGGGTATCGGCGCGGTGCTGCAGACCGAGGACGAGTACACCAAGGTTGCCCGACTGGTAGCCAAGGGTCCCGCCGACAAGCAGGGTGAATTGCAGCCCTCCGACCGCATCGTCGGCGTCGGCCAGGGCGTCGACGGCGAATTCGAAGACGTTATCGGCTGGCGCCTGGACGAGGTCGTACAACTGATCCGCGGGCCCAAGGGCTCGACGGTGCGCCTGGAGGTGATCCCGGCCAAGGCCAAGTCTACCGACGAGCGCAGGCAGATCACCATTGTGCGCAACAAGGTCAAGCTGGAGGAGCAGTCGGCGCAGAAGAAGATTCTCGAGATACCCTCCTCCACGGGCACCATCAAGGTCGGGGTGATCGACATCCCCGCCTTCTATATCGATTTCGACGCCATGCGCCGTGGCGAGAACGACTACAAGAGCACCACCCGGGACGTGAAGCGACTGCTGCAGGAGCTGCAGGAGGAGAACGTCGCCGGCATCGTGGTCGACCTGCGCAACAACGGCGGCGGCTCCCTGCAGGAGGCCAACGAGCTGACGGGCCTGTTCATCGAATACGGCCCGACGGTGCAGATCCGCCACGCGTCGCGCAGGGTATGGCGCGACGGCAAGAACGTGTGGCGTGACGGCAAGCGCCTCAAGAGCGAGTACTACGAGGGCCCCCTCGTGGTGCTGGTCAACCGCCTCAGCGCCTCGGCGTCGGAGATCTTTGCCGGCGCGATCCAGGATTACCAGCGCGGCATCATCGTCGGCGATCGCTCCTTCGGCAAGGGTACGGTGCAGACGCTGATCCCCCTTACCGAGGGTCAGCTCAAGATCACCGAGAGCAAGTTCTACCGCATTTCCGGCGACAGCACGCAGCACCGCGGCGTGGTGCCGGATGTGGAGTTCCCCACCCTGTACAACATCGATGCCGTCGGCGAGAGCGCGCTGGACCGGGCACTCAACTGGGACAAGATCAACCCGGTGCGGCACCGCAACTACAATGACCTGTCGACCGTGCTGCCGGTGATCACCGCCCAGTTCGAACAGCGCAGCGGCAGCAATCCCGACTTTGTCTACCTGGAGGACCAGGCGGAGCTGGCACGCGAGACGCGCGAGCTGAAAGAGCTGCCGCTGAACGAGAAGGCGCGTATCGCCCTGCGTGAGAGCCAGGAGGCGCGGGCGCTGGGCATCGAGAACAAGCGGCGCAAGGCCAAGGGCGAGGAACTCCTGTCCGACCTCGAGAACGACGAGGACGAGGATGCCGTCGACGAAGACCTCCTGGGTGGCGCCCGGGAAGACACCGACGACGACGATGTACTGCTGCGCGAGGCGGGCAACATCCTGGTGGACGTCCTGCTGCTCAAGAATGCCCGCTACGCTGTCCACGAGCGCCAGGCCTTCGGGGAGCCTGCCGAGCGGTAACGCGTGCCCTAACCGGTTACCGTGCTCACGATGCGGTAACCGTAATCACACTCCCCCAGCGCGCGCAGATCGCCGTAGCGCCTGTCCCAGTCACCGCTGTCGAGGTCGTGCCGCAGGCGCTGCAGAGCCCCTTCGGGATCGGGAATCCTGGCGAACGTCGATATGCTGGCGCGCACCGCTGGGTCGAGGTAGGCCTGCGGCCGTCGCCAGTAGGCGCACAGGAAGCCATCGCTGCAGTCGTGGGGTACCGGAACGGTCTGCACCTCGATCTCACCGAGCGTGTCAGCGAGGTCCCCGGCGCCGGGAAACAGCGGCCTGTCCAGTTCATGAATCTGCGGAAAGTAGTCGCACAGCCAGAAGGGCGTGGTGAAATCGAACCAGGTCAGCAGGACCACCCTGCCCCCGGCCACCCGCAGCGCCTCGCGCAGGCCCTGCCGCCAGTCGCTCCAGTGGTGCAGTGTCAGCACGCCCATTGCGAGGTCGAAGCTGTCGTCGGCAAAGGGCAGCGATTCCGCGACCCCCTGCACCACCGGTGCCGCGCCCGCCGGACGCTGTCCGATCATGGTGCGCGAGGGTTCAACGGCGACAACCCCCGGCCAGGCGGGTTCGTAGGAACCGGTGCCGGCGCCGATATTGAGGATGCGCTGGTTGCCGCGCAGGTATGCGTGCAGTGCCGCTGCGATCCTTGCATCGGGCCGGCGCCGGCCTGCGTAACCGCGACCGATAGTATCGTACCTGGCCATTCGCTAATGCGCGCCGTACACGGCAGGGGAGGCTCAGTCCCCGCCGTCGCTGTGCACGCTGGCGTTCCCGAACCAGGCGAGGTCAGCGTGCAGTCGGACTACGTCGCCCACGATAATCAGCGTGGGAGCAGCAGGTTGCTCGCGCGCCACGAGCCCGGGCAGGCTGGCCAGTGTGCCGGTCAGCACCCTCTGTTGCTCGAGGGTACCCCGCTCCACGAGCGCCGCCGGGGTCTGCGGGCTGCGGCCGTGCTGCACCAGTTGCTCGCAGATCGTTGGCAGCCCGACCAGGCCCATGTAGAACACCAGTGTCTCGCTGGTCGACTGGAACTGCGACCAGTCGTGGTCGACGGAATCGCCTTTCAGGTGACCCGCGACGAAGCGCACCGACTGCGCATGGTCCCGGTGCGTGAGCGGTATACCGGCGTAGCACGCGGCGCCGCTGGCGGCGGTGATGCCGGGGACGACCTGGAACGGCACGCCGTGGCTGGCCAGCAGTTCGATCTCCTCGCCGCCCCGGCCAAAGATGAACGGGTCGCCGCCCTTGAGGCGGATAACGCGCTTACCCTCGCGCGCCAGGTCCAGCAGCTGCCGGTTGATATCCTGCTGCGGCACGGCGTGATCGGCGCGCCGTTTGCCGACCTAGATTCGCTCGGCGTCGCGGCGTGCGAGTTCGAGGATCCGCGGTGAGACGAGGCGGTCGTAGAGCACCACGTCCGCACTCTGCAACAGGCGTGCGGCCTTGAAGGTGAGCAGGTCGGGATCGCCGGGACCGGCGCCAACCAGGTAGACCTCGCCCGTGTACAGGTCGCCGCTTGCGTCCAGGCGTTCCTGCAGCAGTTCGGCAGCCCGCTCTTCCCTGCCCGCCAGGACCTGCTCGGCGACCGCACCTTCCAGCACCTGCTCCCAGAACAGGCGGCGCGGCGTCTCGTCCGGGATGGCCTGCTTGACAGGTTCGCGGAAACGTCCTGCGAAGCGCGCCAGCGCGCCGTACGCGGCAGGCAACATCGACTCTATGCGCCGGCGCAGGATACGGCCGAGCACCGGGCTCTGGCCGCTGCTGCTGACGGCTACCAGCAGCGGGTTGCGGTCGATGATGGACGGGAATATCACGGTGCAGAGCTCGGGCGCATCGACGACGTTGACGGGCAGGTTGTTGTCCCTGGCATCGCGGTAGATCTGCCTGTTCACCTCCGCATGCGGTGTTGCCGCGACCACCAGGCTGGCACCGGCGACAAGCTCGCCGCGGTACTCTGCGGCAATCCACTCGACCTCCCCGCGTTCGGCGCACTGCCGGACCTCGGGGCACACCCCTGGTGCGACCACGGTGACGCGTGCGCCGGCGCGCAACAGCAGGCGCAGTTTACGCGCCGCCACCCTGCCCCCGCCGACCAGGAGGACGGGGTTGCCGCTGAGCCTGAAGAAGAGAGGTAGGTAGTCCATGCGGGCGTCCCTTCAACGTGCGATGCTGGTCGCGCCTCCCATCAGCGCTTGCAGTGCCGCAGGAATAGCGATGCTGCCGTCTGCGCGCTGGTAGTTTTCCAGCACCGCGACCAGGGTGCGACCGATGGCGAGGCCCGACCCGTTCAGGGTATGCAGCAGTTCGGGCTTCCCGGTGTCAGGGTTGCGCCAGCGCGCCTGCATGCGCCGCGCCTGGTAATCGCCGTAGTTACTGCAGGACGAGATCTCCCGGTAGGCGTCCTGCCCGGGCAGCCAGACTTCCAGGTCGTAGGTCTTGGCCGAACCAAAGCCGAGGTCGCCGCCACACAACACCACCTTGCGATAGGGAAGCTCCAGCAACTGCAGTATGCGCTCCGCGTGCCCTGTGAGCTCCTCCAGCGCCTCCGCCGACTGCTGCGGCCGCACGAACTGTACCAGCTCGACTTTTTCGAACTGGTGCTGGCGGATCATGCCGCGCGTGTCCTTGCCGTAGCTGCCCGCCTCGCTGCGAAAGCACGGCGTATGGCAGGCGAAACGAATGCCCCCCTCGGGGAATTCCTGCGCCTCGAAAATCCGCTCCCGCGCGATGTTCGTCACGGGTACTTCAGCGGTGGGAATGAGGTAGAAATCCTGGTCGGCACGCAGTTTAAACAGGTCTTCCTCGAACTTGGGCAGCTGCCCCGTGCCGACCAGGGAGTCGCGGTTGACGATATAGGGTACGTAGACCTCGCGGTAGCCGTGCTCGCCGGTGTGGACGTTGAGCATGAGTTGCACCAGGGCGCGGTGCAGCCTGGCGACGTCACTGTACATGACCGTAAAGCGCGAACCGGTGATCCTGCCCGCGGTCTCGCTGTCCAGTTGTCCCAGGGCCTCGCCGAGGGCGACGTGGTCTTGCGGCTCGAAATCGAATGTCGGCGGTTCGCCCCAGCGCGACACCTCGACATTGTCGTCCTCGCTGGAGCCCGGCGGCACGTCCTTGTCGGGGATGTTCGGGGTGGAGAGCAGCAGTTGCTCGAGTTCGCCCTGCACCGCCTTTGCGTCATCGGTCAGCTGGTCCAGTTGCCCGGAGATTTTCTCGAGCGTCTCGTTCACCTGGGCTTTGGCGTCGTCGACGCTGACGCCCTGCCCCACCAGCACGCCGATCTGCTTTGACGCCTTCTTGTGCTCGGCGCGCAGGGTCTGG
>JAWVYG010000006.1:0-14728 GCA_033722815.1 Halioglobus sp. | reverse complement strand
CGATCAGCACACCGGAAAACGTCGCCAACGACGTCATCGAGGGCATCGACCTGACGCTGAAAGATGTCAGCGGCGCTACCCCGATCAATGTCAGCGTCAGCGAGGACACCGAGGCGCTGAAGGAGCTGATCACGGGCTTCATCGACGGCTTCAACAGTTTTGTCACGACCACCAACGCCCTGACGGCCTTCGACGTGGCCAGCGGCACCGGCGGCCCGCTGCAGGGCGACTTCTCGGTGCGTTCCATCAGCGGCCAGGTGCGCCAGGTGCTCACCAATGCCGTGGAGGGATTTGATGGCCCCTTCAGCAACCTCAGTGAGCTGGGCATCGCGACCCAGGTGGATGGCACACTTGCCATCAATGACGCGACGCTCAACACCGTCATCGAGGACAACTTCGACGACATCGTCGGCCTGTTCGCAGCGGTCGGTCTGCCGTCGGATTCCAGTATCGACTATTTGTCGTCCACCGAAGATACCGTTGTCGGCAGTTACGCGGTGGACATTACACAGGCGGCAACCCAGGGCCAGTACACCGGTTCGAACGTGCGCTTTACCGGCGGGACCCTGGACATCGACGACCGCAACGATGAGTTCACGATACAGGTGGACGGCGTCACCAGCGGCAACATCACCCTGACGCAGGGCACCTATACCAGCGGCGAGGACGTAGCGGCCGAAGTGCAATCGCGCATCAATGGCGATGCAAACTTGCTTGGCGCTGGAATACGTGTCGATGTGGCATATGTCGGCGGCAACCTGGAGATAACCTCGGAGCGTTACGGTGCCGATTCCAGCGTCAATATCACGGCCGTGGACCAGAGAAGCAGCCAGGAACTCGGCCTGTCCGTAGCGAACGGCGTTGCCGGCACCGACCTGGCGGGGACTATCGGCGGGCAGCCCGCCATTGCCAGCGGGCAGATACTGACCGGCGCTCCGGGCAGTCCTGCAGACGGCCTGCGGATCAGGGTCAACGGCGAAGCGGTCGGCTCGCGTGGCCAGGTGGATTTCTCCCGCGGCATCGCCTACCAGCTCGACGCGCTCATTAGCGGGTTCCTCGAGAACGACGGTATCCTGGACGCGCGTACCGACAGCCTGCAGGAGCGGGCGAACGACCTCGACGACGACCGCGACCAGCTGGAGTTCCGCATGGAGCGACTGGAGGCCCGCTACCGGGCCCAGTTCACCGCGCTGGACACGCTGCTATCACAGTTGCAGACGACCAGCGCTTTTCTGACTCAACAGTTGTCATCCCTGCCCGGTGCGGGATTGAACAACAATAACAACTAACCAACGACAAAGAGGCAGGACATGAACCCGTCAGCACTCAAGCAGTACCAGGACATCGGAGTTAACAGCGGCCTCACGGACGCCAATTCCCACCAGCTGATCGCCATGTTGCTTGCCGGTGCCGCCGACAGGGTGGCCTCCGCCCGCGGCGCCATCCAGCGTGGCGAGGTCGCCGCCAGGGGCGAGCTGATCAGCAAGGCGATCAGCATCATCGACAACCTGCGCGCCAGCCTCGATCACGAGCGCGGCGGCGAGGTGGCGGGCAATCTCGCCGCGCTTTACGACTACATGGAACAGGGCCTGGTCGAGGCCAACCTGAGCGGCGACCCTGCCCGGCTCGAAGAGATCGGCGCGCTGCTGGGTGAAATCAAGGCCGGCTGGGATGCCATCCCGGCGGACAAGAGGTAACGAGAATGGACACCGAATCGCAACCAAGAACACTCCCGGACCAGGTGCACCAGTGCCGTCGCCTGGCCCAGGTCCTGCAGATGACCCGGCAAATGCTGGCGCACGCAGAGCAGGGCGACTGGGAGGCCGTCACCGAGATGGAGCGGGAGCGCCGCGACGACCTGGTGCAGTGTTTTTCGGAGCCGATTCCCCTGGGCGACAGCGACCTCGTGGCCCAGGCCATCGCCACGTTGCTGCACCTGAACGAGGAACTGATGTCGAAGCTCAAGGACGCCCACTCGCAGATGCTCGACAAGAGTCTCGAGTTCAATCGCAGCAAGGAAGCGATCAGCAGCTACAAGTCCATGCACTCCGCCGTTTGACGCCACTGCTTCCCGGCCGCGGCACACCCACTGGCGGCAGGGCGCCGACGCGGCCGGCAGACTTGCTAACACCCGAACGAAGCTGCGAAACTGCACACGTGGTTGGCAGGACGCTCAACGGTTATGTCAGATAACGAGTCGAACGACAGCGCGGCAATGGCTGCCCGGGACAATGGCGCCCCTGGCGGCACAGGGCTCAGCTTCACGGATAACTTCTCCATCGAATGGCGGCCTGTCGAGTACTCCCCCGACGACGAACACCTGGCCCTCGTCAACCAGTCCAACGAAGCCTTCCTCAGGGCCGTCGCCGCGCTTGCGGCTTTCAGCGGTGAGCACAGCGAAGAGGAGGGCGCCATCTCGCAGGAAATCGAACGCCTCGATCGCAAGGTGAACCTGGTGCTGGACCTTGTCAGCCAGCTGGTTTACAAGCAGCTCGACCTGCCGGACAAAACCCGCGTGACGATCAGCGCAACCGATATGCTGTGGCGTGAGGACAACCCCCCGGCGCCGGGTGAGAAAGTCTTCGTGCAGGCCTATGTGCAGCACGGCACGCCCAAGCCGCTGTGTTTCTACGGCGAGGTGACCAGTACGCAGCAGGATCGCGATGCCGGTTGCTGCCGGGTTTCCTATGTCGGCCTGTCGCAGTCGTTGCAGAGTTGGCTCGACAAGCTCATCTTCCGACACCACCGCCGCGAAGTCGCCTTCAAGCGCGCAAAAACCTCCTAGTCACTGCCCGGGAAAATTGTCCTGTAGCACCGCGCGCACCTTTGATTGGCGCTGGCCTCAATCCCGTGCAACGCCTCCCCCGCGGAGCCTTTTAACGCGTTGTCTGCGTTGCTGCAGTCTCTCGCCGCGGGCGCCTGGGCAGGTCTTTTTGGGCTAAAGGCTTGATTTGCGGCGTTTTCTGTCAGATGATGGCGCAAAATAAAGCCAAACGTTGTAAGGGGTGACGCTGGAAGCCGGGTGACAGAATGCCGGGCGATGGTCGTCAAAGCTGTTAAAGCGCGGTAATTCCAGGGGCGATTCCGGGCGGTTTCAATCCTGTTCTTGCCGTTGCGTTCTCTAGGGGATGCGAACTGCATGTATTGTGGTGAGCGTGACAATATTGTCGGGGTGGTCGTCTGTCTGCGCTACCCTCACTGCCCCCTCCCCGAAAATCCCCGCCTGCATAGCCTCCCCCGCCGGTGCCCGCGATGCTGAAGCATGATCCCGCAGTCATTGTCGTCGACTCGGACCGGGAGCGGGCCGAGGATTTCGCCGCGTTTGTGCGCTTCCTTGGTTTCACCACCAGCACCGCGATCGATGAAGAAACGCTGCTGCAGGAGTCCGCGGCGCTGCCCGGGGTATTCGCGTTGTTTGTCGCCGGTGACATCGGCCCCCGGTGGCTCGCCCCGGCGCTGCGACGTGCGGGGGAACGACTGCGCGCCTGCCAGTGTTTCCTGGTCGAGCCCACCCGTTCGCGGGGCGGCATGGCCAGTGCGCTGCAGCCCCTTATCCGCGGGGTCGTTGCCCGTGACGCCAGCTACAAGGAGCTGCTCGGCCTACTGCGGCAGGCGCAACTGCTGCACGAACACCACGCCGACTGCAACGACGAGGCCAGCGTGGTCCTGTACCGCAACCTGATCGGCAACAGCAGCGACATCGAGGGCGTGCGCCACCTGGCGCGCCAGGTTGCGACCACCGAGGCATCCGTGCTGGTCCACGGCGAGTCCGGTACCGGCAAGGAGGTCGTGGCGCGTTGTGTACATGCCCTCTCCTCCCGCCGCGACCACCCCTTCGTGCCGATCAACTGCGGTGCTATCCCGGCGGAGCTGCTGGAATCCGAGCTGTTCGGCCACGAGAAGGGCGCGTTCACCGGTGCGATCAGTGCTCGCCAGGGGCGTTTCGAAATCGCCGAGGGCGGCACCCTCTTCCTCGATGAAATCGGCGACATGCCGCTGGACATGCAGGTGAAACTGCTGCGCGTCCTGCAGGAGCGCGTGTACGAACGCGTCGGCAGCCACAAACCGATTCCAACGAACGTGCGCGTGATCGCGGCGACTCACCGCAACCTGGAACAGATGGTGGCCGAGGGCAGCTTCCGCATGGACCTGTTCTACCGCCTGAACGTCTTCCCGATAGAGATCACGCCGCTCAAGCAGCGCACGTGCGACATTCCCCTGCTGATCGACGGCTACATCAACCGCCTGGAGCGGGAACAGGGCCGTTCGCTGCGCCTCAACGATTGCGCTGTCGCCGCCCTGGTGCGGCATCACTGGCCGGGGAACGTGCGCGAGCTGTTCAACCTGTTGGAGCGCCTGGCGATCCTGTATCCCGACAAGCTGGTGAAGTGGGCAGACCTGCCGGAGAAGTTCCGCCCCAACGAGGAACTGTTCGAGGAGCAGTTGTGCGATTCCGCGAGCTGGCAGGCACAGTTGTACCCGGCCCTTGCGCCGGCCGAGCTGCCCCCGGACGGTATCGACCTGAAGCCGCACCTCGCCGACATCGAACGGCGCCTGATGACAGAGGCCCTCGACCGCTGTGACTGGGTGGTGGCCCGCGCGGCAAAGCTGCTCAACCTGCAGCGCACGACGCTGGTAGAGAAGATGCGCAAGTTCGACATTCACAAGCCCCGGGAACTGACGGGATCTTGACGCTTCACTTTAGCGCTATTTCCAAAGCATTGATTTAGAAAGAAAATATTCTGTAGGCATGTTTCTTGCACAATGACCCCCAGAGCCCGGAACGCACCGGGCCGCAACAGGGGAAACACCTAATGAGCCAGACAGAATCCCTCTCGGCAGGTGAACTGGAAGAAGCATTCGAGGTATTCAGCCGCGTCTCCATCGAGCTGGAGACCACCTATCGCCAGCTCGAGGCCAAGGTGGCGCAGCTCACCGAGGAGCTCACCAGTGCGCGCTCTGCCAAACTGCGCGAGCTGGCGGAGAAGGAGCGCCTGGCGCTGCGCCTGTCGGCGCTGGTATCCGCCCTGCCCGGTGGCGTGCTCATCGTCGATCGCGCGCAGCGCATCCGCGACGCCAACCCCGAGGCCGCGCAGATCCTGGGCGACCCGCTGCTCGGCGAATGCTGGGAGGACGTGCTGATGCGCACCTCCGGCCGGCGCAGCCTGGAGTCCACCGAGATGGTCCTCAACAGCGGCCGGCGTTACTCCGTGGTCAGCCGGACGCTCGACAGCGTCGGCGATCGCGTGCTGCTGATCACCGACGTCACCGATATCCACGAGCTGCAGGAACAGTTGGGGCGCAAGAAGCGCCTGACGGCACTGGGCGAAATGGCGGCCCGGCTGGCGCACCAGATCCGCACGCCGCTCAGCGCGGCCACGCTCTACCTGAGCCAGCTCAGCAGGCCCGACCTGCCCGCCGAGCAGCGTCGCCAGGTCGCGGGCAAGGTGGGCCAGCGGCTGGATAACATGGGCAACCTGCTCGACAGCATGCTCAGTTTTGTCCGCGGCGGCACCCAGCAGCGCGAACTCATCCATATCAATCGCGTGCTGCAGGACTTCAGGTCCACGCTGCTGCCGCACCTCGCGCAGAGCGGCTCCACGGTAGACATACCCAGCGTGGACGACACGCTGGCAGTGCTGGGTGACCGCGATGAACTCGTCGGCGCCCTGTGCAATCTGGCGATGAATGCGCTGGAGGCCGCCGGCGAGGCGGTCGCGCTGGAGCTGTGGGTCGGCGCGCTGGACGAGCAGCGCCTGCAGATTCGTGTACGGGACGACGGCCCGGGTATCAGCGACGACATTTGCGACCGCATCTTCGATCCCTTCTTCACCACGCGCGCGCAGGGCACCGGGCTCGGGCTGGCGGTCGTCGCGATGACCGTCGGCAACCACGGCGGTGAAATCAGCGTGCGCAATCATCCGCGCGGCGGCGCGGAGTTCCTCATCACGCTGCCGATCGCGGTCGCCGCAGCGGAGTTGGCGCAAGAACCAGTAGCGGGGAAAGTAGTCAATGAGTAGAACAGCCCGTGTCCTCGTGGTCGAGGACGATGACGCGCTGCGCGAGGCGCTGTGTGACACCGTCGAATACGGCGGCTACGAACCCACCGCGGCCTGTAACGGCCTCGAGGCCCTGCGCCTGTTGGAGAAGGCGCCGGTCGACCTGGTCATATCCGACGTACAGATGGATGTCATGGATGGCCTCACGCTGTTGCGCAAGGTAAAGGCGATCCGGCCCAACCTGCCCTTCGTGCTGGTCACGGCCCACGGCAGCGTCGAGAAGGCGGTCGAGGCGATACGCGAAGGCGCAACGGACTACCTGCTCAAGCCGTTCGAGGCGGAAGTCCTGTTGGAGATGGTCAGTCGGCTGGCTGTGGTGGCGGATGACGACAGCGACTGCATGATCGCCGAGGACGCGGCGATGGTCGCCGTGCGCGACCTGCTGTGCCGCGTCGCGGACAGCGCCGCCACCGTCATGATTTCCGGCGAGTCGGGAACCGGCAAGGAAGTGATCGCGCGCTTCATCCACCGGCAGTCCGACCGCGCTAATAAGCCCTTCGTCGCCATCAACTGCGCGGCCATACCGGAACCGATGCTGGAATCCATGTTGTTCGGTTACGAGAAAGGTGCCTATACCGGCGCGCACCAGAGCCGTGCCGGCAAGTTCGAGCAGGCCAACGGCGGTACGCTGCTGCTCGACGAAATCTCCGAGATGGACCTGGCGCTGCAGGCGAAACTACTGCGCGTACTGCAGGAGAGGGAGGTGGAGCGCCTCGGGGGCAATGCGCTGATACCGCTGGATGTGCGGGTGCTGGCCACGACCAACCGGGACCTGCGCGAGGAAGTGGCCGCGGGCCGTTTCCGTGAGGACCTGTACTACCGCCTGAACGTCTTCCCGGTGCACATCCCGCCGCTGCGCGAACGCACCAGCGACATCGTGCCACTGGCCTTGCACCTGCTGCGCCGCCACGCGGAAGGGCGTTGCCTGCAGCTGGACCGCGATGCCGAGCTCAAGCTGCTGGCACACAGCTGGCAGGGCAACGTGCGCGAACTGGAGAACTGCATGCAGCGCGCGGCGATCCTGACGGCGGGGAGCAGCGTGACGGCGCAGAACATCTACTTCGAGGACGCCATGCGCGTGGAGCTGCAGCCGCGGGAGGAGACGGCGGAAGCGGCGGACGACAGCCTGCTCAACGGGGGCCTGAAAGACAGGGAGCGGCAGCTCATTGTCAACGCCTTGAAGACCGTCGGCGGGCGGCGCAAGGACGCGGCCGAGATGCTGGGCATCAGTCCGCGCACGCTGCGCTACAAGCTGGCGAAACTGAAAGAGCAGGGAGTATCCGTGCCGGCCGCGGGCTAGGCACACGCTACAGGGCAAGGGGGAGTTGCCAACCTATGAGTGAGATGGACATCAACATGGTACTGGCGCAGATGCGCGCCATGTCTGTCGCCGCGGGCGCGGAGACGCAGCAGGCGCAGGAAGCGGGCGGCGCCGACTTCGGCGAACTGATGAAACAGTCGCTGGAGGAAGTCAGCGACGCACAGGCGAAGGCGAAGGAACTGGCGACCGCCTTCGAGATGGGTGAGCCCGGCGTCGAGCTGCCAGAGGTGATGGTGGCGTTGCAGAAGGCCAACATCTCGTTCCAGGCCATCACGCAGGTGCGCAACAAACTGCTCAGCGCCTACCAGGAAGTGATGAATATGCAGGTGTAAACCTGCTGCCGCCGGTTGGGGGTGGCAACGCATAACAAGGATAACTGAACAGGGTTGACCGGGATCACATGGCAGAAGAGTCCTTATCGCTTTTTGATCGTTTTCGCAGTATCAGCAGCCAGCCGGTGGCCCGGCAGGTGCGGCTGTTACTGGGTATTGCAGCGAGCATCGCGCTGGGTGTCGGTGTCGTCGACTGGGCGCTGACGCCGGATTTCACGCCGCTGTACGGTGAGCTGTCCCCGGCATCGTCCTCGGAGATACTGCAGTCGCTGGAGTCGCACAACATCCAGTACGAGGTGGACAACCGCACCGGCCTGATCAGCGTGCCCGCCGACGTTGTGCGCCAGACGCGACTGAAGCTGGCCGGCGAGGGACTGCCGCGCAGCGGCAGCGCCGGCTTCGACGTGCTGGACAAGGAGCAGGGGCTGGGGATGAGCAGCTTCCGCGAGCAGCGCCTGTACAACCGCGCCCTCGAGCAGGAGCTGGGCAACTCGATCAGCTCACTGGAGAACGTGCGCACGGCGCGCGTGCACCTGGCCCTGCCGAAGCAGTCGGCGTTCGTGCGCAAGAAAGACAAGCCCGCGGCCTCGGTGTTGGTGAGCCTCTATCCCGGACGTGAAATGTCGGAACGCCAGCTCGCCGGCGTTATCCACCTGGTGGCGTTCAGCGTGCCGGGGCTGGAGGCCGAACAGGTCTCGGTGGTAGACCACCACGGCAAGCTGTTGTCCGGCCAGAGCGCAAGCGACGATTTTGCGTCGACCAAGGAAAATTTTCGTTTCACGCAGGCGCTCGAGCAGCGCTACGTAGAAAACATTATTGAAATCCTTACGCCTATCCTCGGCGTCGGCGCGGTGCAGGCGCAGGTGTCGGCGGAGGTCGACTTCACCGTGGTGGAGCGCACGAGCGAGCGCTACGAGCCGGAGCGCATTGTGCGCAGCGAAGAGCTGATGGAGGAGAGCTCGGCCGACCGTCGGGTGGGCGGCATTCCGGGCACGCTGTCGAACCAGCCGCCTGAGGACGCCGCGCTGTCGCCCACCTCGGAGCTGGGCGCCGCGGACAAGGAGCGGCAGGCCGGAACCCCGTCGCGGACCAGCAAGCGCGAAATACGCAACTATGAAGTCGACAAGGAAATCAGTCACGTCAAGGAAACGCCCGGCACCGTGCAGAAGCTGACGGTGGCCGTGGTGGTGGACTACCGCGAGCAGACCAACGAGGAGGGTGTTGTCGAGCGGGTCGCGCTGAGCGAAGAATTGATGGCCGAGGTCAATACGCTGGTGCGCGAGGCCGTCGGCTTCGACGAGGAGCGCGGCGACCGGGTCAACGTCGTCAACGCGTCCTTCGTGCAGCCGCCGGAGCTGGAGGAAATGCCCGCCGCCTCGCTGCTCGAGCAGGAGTGGGTGTGGCGCGCCGGCAAGATGTTCATCGCCGGGCTTGGCATGATCCTGCTGATACTGTTCGTCGTGCGCCCGCTGATGCAGGCCTCCAGCGTGCCGGCGTTCAACCAGGCTGCGCTCGCGGGACCGGGCGGGGCCGAGGGCATTCCCGCGGGTGCGGTGCTGCCCGACGGTACGCCGGTGCCAGAGGACATGGTCACCCTGGGTCAACAGGGCGGACCGGGCCTGCCCGGGGCCCAGCACGGCTACCAGCAGCAGCTCAGCTACGCGCGCTCCATGGTGGAGGGAGAACCCGAACGCGCCGCCCACGTGGTGAGAAACTGGGTCCAGAACGATGGCTGATGCCGGGCCGGAACTCTCCGGTACGCAGCGCGCGGCGATCTTCCTGCTCGGACTCGGCGAGAACGGCGCCGCGGCCATCATGAAACACATGGAGCCCAAGGAAGTGCAGCTCGTCGGCCAGGCCATGGCGACACTCGGCAACGTCACCAACGAACAGATAGCCGCCGTGGTGAATGACTTCTCCGACAAGGTGAACTCGATCAGTCCCTACGGTATCGGCGCGGAGGATTTCACGCGCCGGGTCATGGTGGAAGCGCTGGGGGAGAACAAGGCGCGCAGTGTGCTGAGCAAGGTGATGCCCGACGAGACCTCCAAGGGTGTCGACGCGCTGCGCTGGATGGATGCACGCAGCGTTGCGGGCATACTGCGCGGTGAACACCCGCAAATCATTGCGCTGGTGCTGGCGTCGCTGGAGTCCGACCAGGCGTCGCAGATCCTGACGCTGCTGCCGGAGGAGGCGCGCACGGACGTGGTGCTGCGCATCGCGCGGCTGGAAATGGTCGACCCGGTGGCACTGCAGGAGCTGGACCTGGTGCTGGAAAAGCAGATGGTCAACCAGCGCGACATGCCGCCCACCACGGTCGACGGCATGAAGACCGCCGCGGAAATCCTCAACAACCTCGACACCGCCGAGGAGACCACCCTCATCGAGGGGCTGAAGCAGATCGACAACGAACTCGGGGAGAAGGTGCAGGAGAAGATGTTCGTCTTCGAGAACCTCATGGCCCTGGACGATCGCGGCATGCAGCGCCTGATCCGGGAGATCTCCGTGGACAACCTGGTGATCGCACTGAAGGGTGTCGACGAGGAGCTGAAGGACAAGTTCTTCAACAACATGTCGTCGCGCGCGGCGGAAATGCTCAAGGAGGACCTCGAGGCCAAGGGCCCGGTCAAGCTGTCCGACGTGGAAGCGCAGCAAAAGGAAATCCTGGTGACCGCGGCGGGCCTTGCGGAGCAGGGAGAGATCTTCCTCGGCAAGGGCGGGGACGACTTTGTCTGATCCCGGCGGCCCGGTCGAGCTGTGGACGGCGCCGTTTTTCGAACAGCCCGCCGACTCCCAGTCGCAGGGCGACCCGGCGGAGCGCGAGTCGATGGCGCAGGCCCTCGGCTTCCAGTCAGGGCGCGAGGAGGGCTTTGCCGCCGGTAAGGCGGAGGCCGAGAACATCGTCGCCTCGCTCATGTCGGTGGCGGACCAGATGGCCAGGCCCTACCGCCAACTCGACGAGGTGGTAACGCGCGAGCTGGCGCGCATGGCGATGCTGCTGGCGGAGCAGATAGTACGCCGCGAGCTGAGCCTGGATACGCGCATTATCGAGGGCCTGGTCGAAGAGGCGCTGTCCACCCTGTACAAGCTCGAGGGCGAGATCGTCATCTTCCTCAATCCCGCCGACGCCCAGCTGGTGCAGGAGTTCTCACCCGAGTCGCTGGAGGGCAAGGACTGGAAGATCGTGGAGGACCCGAACCTGCACCCCGGCGGTTGCCAGGTGAAAACCCCCACGTCCTTCGTCGACGCATCGGTGGAGAAGCGCATAGAGACCGTGTTCGCGAGCCTCGTCGAATCCTGCGAACCGCGCCTGGACAACTGACGTGAATGCGCTGGAGCAGCTCAAGGACGCGCGTTCGGAGCGGCTGGCCCGGCGCCTGTCGCACCTGTCGGACGACATCCTGCCGCTGGCCCTGCAGGAGGAGGGTTCGCTGGTCAGGATGATCGGCATCAAGCTCGAGGCCGTGGGCTGCCAGGCGCCCATCGGCAGCCGCTGCAAGATCATCACTGACGACGGCGACACGATCGAGGCCGAGGTGGTGGGCTTCTCCGACGGCAGCCTGTTCCTGATGCCGGAGGGCAACCTGCGCGGCGTCAAGCTGGGGGCGCGCGTCGTCCCGCTGCAGACCGGCGGTGTCGTCTCCGTCGACGAGCAGATGCTGGGCCGGGTCATCGACGGCGCGGGCAATCCCATCGACGGGCGCGGGCCCATCGGCGCCATGCACCACGTGCCGCTCAAGGGCGAGTCGATCAATCCCCTGGACCGTCGCCCCATTACCGAACCGCTCGACGTGGGCGTGCGCGCGATAAACGCGCTGCTCACGCTGGGCAAGGGCCAGCGAGTGGGCTTGTTCGCGGGCAGCGGCGTCGGCAAGAGTACGCTGCTGGGCATGATGACGCGGCACACGGAGGCCGACGTCATCGTGGTCGCGCTGGTGGGCGAGCGCGGCCGTGAGGTGCGCGAGTTCGTGGATGACATCCTCGGCCCGCAGGGGCTGGCGCGGGCCATCGTCGTCGCTACGCCGGCAGACGACTCGCCGCTCATGCGCATCCACGGCGCGTGGCGCGCCACGGCGATCGCGGAGTTTTTCAGCAATCGCGGCAAACGCGTGCTGCTGTTGATGGACTCCCTCACGCGGGTGGCGCAGGCGCAGCGGGAAATCGGTCTCGCCGTCGGTGAACCGCCGGTATCGAAGGGTTATCCGCCGTCGGTGTTTTCCGAACTGCCGGCGCTGGTGGAGCGCGCCGGCAACGGCATCAAGGGTTCCATCACCGCCGTGTACACGGTGCTCGTGGAGGGCGGCGATTTCGACGACCCCGTGTCGGATGCCTCCCGCGCGATACTCGACGGCCACATCGTGCTGTCGCGCGAGGTGGCCGATTCCGGGCTCTTCCCCGCCATCGATATCGATGGCTCCGTGAGCCGCCTGATGACGGCGATCGTCGACGAGGCGCAGCTGGAGAACGCGCGCGAGGTGAAGGCGCTGTACGCGACCTTCCAGCAGAACAGGGACCTGATCAACATCGGCGCCTACCAGGGCGGCTCCGACGACAACATCGATCGCGCCATCGCCGCGGCGCCGGGCATCCGCGGCTTCATCGCGCAGCGCGATCACGAAAAAGTCGACATGGCCGCCAGCGTGTCCGCGCTGGCCGCGCTGTTCGACAAGGGCAGCCCCGTGCCCGCCGGGGGTGAGCAGTGAAGGGCGACAAGATGGACACGGTCGCCGCCGTGGCGAAGATCGAGGCGCGGAAGTCGGCGCAGGAATTCAGCGAGAGCCAGAAAACCCACCGTGAAAAGCTGGCCCAGCTCGAGCAGCTCATCCAGTTCAAGGAGGACTACGAGCGCTCCTTCAACGCCCGCAGCAGCGAGGGCATGGACGCGCGGCAACTGCAGGATTACCGCCTGTTCCTGAGCCGGTTGAACGAGGCGATTGCGCAGCAAAGCAGTGAGATCCAGGGCTCTGAACAGAACCTGCAGGCGTCGCGCGATGAGTGGGTGTCCAAGACCCAGCGCAACCAGGCGCTGGACCAGCTGGTGGAAGACCGCCACCGGGAGCGGCTCAGGGCGCGGGAAAAGCTGGAGCAGAAGCGCCTGGACGATGATTCCCTGGCCCGCGGCGGTCACAATGACCCGGAGCAATAACGGGCACGGAACTTGCAATAACCTGCAATAGCATCAGGAAAGAACCTGAAGGATTGCAGTTGTGATTCCCATTCTGGACAGCGGCGCGCTCACCAGCCTGGACGCGGACCAGCCCGGTATCGTGGCGCGAAACAGCGCGGATACAGGGTCTGGCGGCAGTTTCAGCCAGATTCTGGGCAGCCAGGGGCAGCCGGCACAGGCAGGCGCCGAAAACGCGTCGACGACCGCCGGGGAAGGCGATGGCGGCAACCCCTTGCAGCCCGGCGGCAAGGCCTTGCCGGATCCTGCCGCCGCTACCGTTGCCGAGCAGGCCGAGGCCGCGTTTGACGTCAGCGCCCTCGCCGGTCACCCGGAGGCATTACGCGCCACGTTGCAAACGGCGCAACCCACAGGGGGCTCGCAACCTGCGGTCCCCATCCCGACGGAGGCGGTGCAGGCTGCGGGACTGCCGGCGGGCGCGAGCCCTGAAGCCGGTGCCCGCGCCGCGCCGCCGCCGACAACCGCGGCGGCTGCCCCGCAGGACACGGCCGCCGCGCGCGCCGCCCAGGGATTGCCGGTGGCTGATATCCGCGCCGCCGCAGCCAACCCGGCGCCGGGCACCGTGGCCCCGGCCCCGCTACCCGAGCCGTCGCTGGCGCAGCAGGCGGAAGGTTCTGCCCGCGCGGGCGTGCAGGGCATACTGCCGCCGGCTGCACAGGCGAGCCCGGCTTTGCTCGCGCCGGCGGCGGCGACCAGCTCGCCGCTGCAGGCCCCGCCGGTCGCCACGCCTGACGCCGCCCGCGCGGTTGGCGGGCAAACCGGGACGGATGCCCGGGGTGACGCCGGTCGGCGTCCCCTCGATAGCGGCATTCTGCGCGCGGCGCCTGACGCCCCGGCCCGACCCCTGGTAACGACGGAGCGTGCGGCGACCAACACCCCGGAACAGCTGGCCCAGGTGACGCGAACAGCGGCATTTGCCGATGACGCCTCCGTGATCCAGGCGCGCCAGGAGGCGGTGACCACGCTGACCGCGGCCGAGGGCGGCCGCTCACTGGCACCGCCGACCCCGGTTGCGCCGCAGGGCGTGACGGGCGTGCTGGCGCCGCCGGCGCTTGACGCCTCCGCGCCGCTGGCTTCCAGGATAGACGGCCCCGCTGCCTCCGCGTCGCTGGCCAGCGCGCCGGCATGGAACAGCGAGCTGGCGGGTCGTGTCTCCATGATGATCCGCAACGGCACGGCCGAGGCCAGCCTGCAGCTGAATCCGCCCGAGCTGGGCCGCATGGAGATCAAGATTGCCACCGAGGGTGACCAGGCGCGTGTGATGTTCGTGGTGCAGGGCGCTGAAACCCGGGAAGTCATAGAACAGGCGCTGCCGCGCCTGCGGGAAATGCTCGAGCAGGGCGGCCTGTCGCTGTCGCGCTTTGATGTGTCCGACCACTCCCGCTCCCCGCAGGGGCAGGGCAGTGATGGCGAAGCCGGGCAGCTCGCCGGCGATGCTGAGGCCGACCTGAGTGCGGGCGAGCTGCTGGCGGCACCCACGGCGGCACCGTCACAATCCCTGGTGGACTATTACGTCTGACTCGCACCGCAGCGCGCACCCGCGCCGGCGGTGACCTCCTACCGGCGCGGTGAGCCTGCCCGCCTGAACGCCGCCGCGGCGCAACCCCGCTGAAACCACCCGGCCGCGCCCGCAGCGCTGGCGCCCCGCGCCGTAATCCCGCCGGGCGCCAGGGGCTGCCCCGCGTGTTTGCAGAAGCGTCAATTCTCTGACTCTCGCCCCTTCTATCCCGCACAACTCGTTGAATTTATTGATAAAAATAAGTTGGTACAGGTCTTGCAACGGTAGCCTGACGGGGGTTGAAATTGCCCCGGGCATCCGGACCAGGAGAGG
>JAWVYG010000005.1:0-15659 GCA_033722815.1 Halioglobus sp. | reverse complement strand
GGACCGCCAGGTTGGCGTCGACGCGCCACGGCTTGCGCCCGGACAGCCGCAGGCCCTCGAAGGCCTGGGGCGAGGTTACCTCGTGAATGAGCTGGCGATCGATGTAGATCAGCGCGCTGCCGTCGTCGCGCTGCTCCACAAGGTGGCTCTGCCAGAGTTTGTCGTACAGGGTTTGTCCGCCCATGGGAACACCTCGTCATACCGTATCAATGCGTGAATCACGGCGAATTATGGGCTTGCCATGTGAATAACTCAAATCTATTATTTTTATCGTATGCATTCCCTTTAGGAATAGATAAATGGATGTGCAGAACCTCATGGCCTTCCTGCTGGTGGCCGAAAGCGGCTCTTTCTCCGCCGCGGCACAGCGCCTGCACCTGACCCAGCCCGCGGTCAGCAAGCGCGTGGCGCAGCTGGAGCAGGCACTGGACGCGCCGCTGTTCGACCGCATCGGCCGCAACATCAGCCTCACCGAGGCCGGTACGGCGCTGCTGCCCCACGCGCGCGCCATCCAGCTGGAGCTGCAGGCCGCCGAACAGTCCGTGCGCGATCTCGCCGGTGACGTGTCGGGACGGCTGCGGCTGGCCACCAGCCACCACATCGGCCTGCACCGCCTGCCGCCGGTGCTGAGCCAATTCAGCCGCGAATACCCCGAGGTCCACATCGACATCGACTTCATGGACTCGGAGCAGGCCTACGACCTCACCACCCGCGGGGAAACCGAGCTCGCCGTGGTGACGCTGTCGCCCTCCCCGGCCGAGCACATCATCGCGCTGCCCGTCTGGCCTGACCCACTGGATTTCATGGTGCAGGCAGGTCACGAGCTGTCACGGCGCAAGCGCGTGGAGCTGGCGCAACTGAGTGAGCTGCCGGCCATCCTGCCGGGGCTGAACACCTACACCGGGCAGATCGTGAAGAACCTGTTCGACCAGCACGAGCTGCCACTGTCGGTATCGATCGCCACCAACTACCTCGAGACGATCCGCACGATGGCATCGGTCGGGCTCGGCTGGACGGTACTGCCGCGCTCCATGGGCGATGAGTCACTGGCGGCGCTGTCGGTCAGGGGCGCGAAAATCTCGCGCACCCTGGGCGTGGTGCACCACGAGGGCCGCCGGTTGTCGCGCGCTGCCCGGGCTTTCATCGCCACACTGCAGCAGTTCTCCGCGGGCTGAGCCACGCAGCGCGGGACTACTCCGCTGCGCCCAGGTTGCCCAGCAGGCGCGCCCTGCTCTGCTCGTCCTTCCACATGCCCTCGTGGTCGGGGAAGTAGAACGTGCCGTTGAAGCGCGCGACGAGCCCGCGGCTGTTGTCGATCGTGCCGCTGCAGAAACCGAAACGCTTCTTCACGCTGACCTGCTGCGCCGCGGCGCTGAGCCACTCCCCGCGCCGGGCGCTGGAAATGAAATCCATGTTGAGACTGATGGTGGGACTGCCCGCCACAACACCGCGCACCTGGTTCACGCCGGACGCCGCCGCCATGTCAGCCAGCGTCATCAGTACGCCGCCGTGGCAGATGCCCATCGAGTTCAGGTGCTGCTCCAGCACCACGAGCCCGAGGCTGATGCGCTCCTGTTCGACGCGTCGGTACACCGGCTGCAGGTTGTCGCCGAAGCCGAAGCCCTCGGGCAGGCGCTCGAATCCCGCAGGTACCGCCTCTACCTCTGTCTCGCTCATATGCTGTCCGTCCGCGGCCTCGTTGCAGCCACTCTAGAAAATACCCATGGCCAGCCCGGCGGCAAACGCCTGGCCGAGCTGCGCGCTCTGCTCGCCGAGCGCGTCGCTGTACTCGCCGCGCAGGATCAGGGTTTCGGCAGCGGCGGGAAAAGGAAATCCCGACAGTATGCGTTCGGCCTGGCTGCGCGCTCCGCGACCGTCGTTGCCGGCACTGACCAACAGCGCAAAGGGCTTGACCAGCCCCTTGTCGATGGCGGGGTAGAAGGTCCTGTCGAGAAAGTCCTTCATGGCGCCGGCCAGCGCGCCGGAGTTCTCCGCGGCCACCAGCAGCACGCCGTCGCACCCGGCGAGGTCCGCCACCGAGGCGTCCCACGCGCGGCGCACCTGCACCTGCACGTCCTGTTCGGCCCTGGCCGCATCCACGGCCGCCCGGGCCAGCCGCGCGCAGGTACCGCTCTGGCTGTGATAGACGATCAGGAGTCTGGCCATGACTTGTGTTCAATCCTCCGGGCTGGTCGGGGATTGGAACACAGCCGCGTGCGGCTGTCATCGTCGCCGCCCTGTTCAAAGCATCCCGCGGGTGCTCTAATAGCGCGCTGCGACGACCACGCGGGCCATTGCACAGGCCCGCCCAACAGCGAGTACAGACAGCAATGACCGACGTCAACCGGCAGTGGCTTTTAAAGGAACGCCCCACGGGCATGGTGGGACCGGAACATTTTGAGCGCGTGGATTCCCCGCTTCCGCAACCCGACCTCGGTGCGGGCCAGGTGCTGATGAAGACGCTGGTGTTGGGCTTCGATCCCGCGATGCGCGGCTGGCTGATGGACGTACCCAGCTACCTGCCACCGGTGGCCATCGGTGAGCCGATGCGCTCCAGCGGCGTGGCGCAGGTGGTCGCCTCGGAGAATCCGGACCTGCCGGTGGGTACGCTGGTGCAGGGCATGACCAACTGGCAGGACTACGGCATCGGCGACCCTGCGGGCATGATCCCGCCGATGCCGCTGCCCGATGGTGTGCCCCCCTCCCTCGCGCTGAGCATGTTCGGCACCACCAGCCTCACCGCCTACTTCGGCCTGCTGGACGTGTGTGAACCCAAGGCGGGAGAAACGGTGCTGGTATCCGGCGCAGCCGGCGCCACCGGCTCCGTGGTGGCGCAGATCGCGCGCATCAAGGGCTGCCGGGTCGTGGGCATCGCCGGTGGCGAGGAGAAGTGCAACTGGCTGCGCAACGAGTGCAAACTCGACGCCGCGATCGACTACAAGAACGAGAACCTCGACCGGCGCCTGGCCGAGTTGTGTCCCGACGGCATCGACGTGTTCTTCGACAATGTCGGCGGCGACACCCTGCAGAGTGCACTCAACCACATGGCCGAGTTCAGCCGCATCTCGCTGTGCGGCGCGATCTCCGGCTACAACGATGAAACGCCGAAGCCCGGCCCCAATAACCTGATGCTGCTCACCACGCGCAGGATTCGCATGCAGGGCTTCATCGTGCTGGACTACCTCGACCGCGCCGAAGAGGCCATCACCGACCTCACCGAGTGGGTGATGGCCGGTGAAATCGCCTGGCGCGAAGACATCCAGGAAGGTTTCGACAATATCCCAGCCACCCTGCAGCGCCTGTTCGACGGCCGCAACAAGGGCAAGCAGCTGCTGAAACTCGCCGATCCCGCCTGAGCGGCCACCGCGCCGGGTTATCCACAGGCCAGTCTGTGGATAACTGTGGGGATAGCATCGAGACCGCAACCGCGCCGGCGCGTACAGGCTGCCGCCGGATGTGCCGGCGCGTCGCTGCGCGGTCCGCATTTATCCTTGTTTTTCAGGCTGTTAACCGGTTTTTCATAGGCCCTGCACCGCGTCGCGCGGCAAATTTCCATAGAAATCAGGCACAAAGCGCGCCGTGTGGATAGCCCCGGGGCCGTCCCCGGTTGGCGGCTGCTAACCGCCGAGGCCAGGAACGACGCGACTTGTTGTTCGATAAGCGACAGCGAGGGCGGATTCAGCTTGTCGCGGGGTGGCCCAGGCGCCAGCACTGGTGGATGCGCCGGTTGCGCTCGAAGTCCCTGTCCAGCGTCGCACCGGTGATGTCCTCACAGGCAAAGTCCCGCGCCAGTTCCGGTGCGAGGCGGAAACCGCGACGGTTGTTGGAGAAGTACAGGACACCGCCGGGCCGCAGGCGCGCCATCGCCGCACGCACCAGTTTCTCGTGGTCGCGCTGCACGTCGAAGTTATCACCGCTGGAGCGGGTATTGGAGAAGGACGGCGGGTCCAGCAGGATGAGGTCGAAGCTGCCGTCGCACTGCTGCAGCCAGCGCAGGCAGTCGTCGCGCACCACGTGGTTGCGCTCGGGGGGCAGTTCATTGAGCGCCAGGTTCCTGCGCAGCCAGTCGAGGTAGGTGTTGGACTTGTCGACGCTGGTCGTGGAGCGCGCCCCGCCCAGGGCGGCGTGAATGGTCGCACTGCCGGTATAACAGAACAGGTTGAGGAAATCCCGGTCCTTCGCCTCGGCGGCAATGCGCAGGCGCAGCGGGCGGTGGTCGAGAAACAGGCCGGTATCGAGGTAATCGTGCAGGTTGACCAGCAGCGTCGCCTGTCCCTCGCGCACCGGCAGGAACTCGCCGCGCCGGGAGCGGCGCTCGTACTGGGCACTGCCGCGCTGGCGTGCCCGCTCCTTGTACACGATGCTGTGGGCGGGCACCTCCAGCGCCTCCGGCAGCGCCGCCCGGACCTCGTCCATACGCCGTCCGGCAGCGGCCTCGTCCACCGACGGGGGCGCCTTGTACTCCGCCACGTGTACCCGCTCGCCGTAGATATCCACCGCCACCGAATACTCCGGCATGTCGGCGTCGTAGAGCCTGTAACACTCGATACCCTGCCGGCTCGCCCAGGGTGCCAGGCGCCTGCGGTTCTTGCGCAGCCGGTTGGCGAACATGGCGGCACCGGGCGTGAGCTCGCCGGCGGCGGTCCTGCCCGGCCCCGCCGGCCGCTCGCGCTCGCGCAGTTCGTTGTTACCCAGGTCGAACAGGTACAGGCCCGTCTCCAGCGCGCCGTTGTACAGCGTATAGCGCTTGTGGCTGCGCAGCCCCGTGGCGCGTGCCAGCGCCTCCTCGCTGGTGAAGACAGCCGCCTGCCAGCCGGGGAACTCCTCCAGCATCCGCCTGCCGAGCAGGGCGTACAGGTCGTGCAGCTGCGACTTGTCCCCCAGTCGCTCGCCGTAGGGAGGGTTGGTCACGATAAGGCCAGTGGCCAGCGGGCGGTGCGTCGGGCGTTTCAGGTCGGATAGCGGACGGGCGCTGACGCGCACCTGCTTCGCCAGTCCGGCCTGGCCGATGTTGTCCATCGCGCGCTGCACCATCTTCGCACTGGCGTCGTAGCCGCGAATCTCGGGCAGTTGCCGCGCCCTGCCCTGCTGCGCCCGGCTGTCGGCCTCGTTGGTCAGCGCCTGCCACTGCGCGTGATCGAACACCCGCAGCTTCTCGAAGCCGAAGCGCCGTCGGCCGAGCCCCGGGGCGATATCGGCCGCCATCATCCCGGCCTCGATGAGCAGTGTGCCGGAGCCGCACATGGGATCGATCAGCGCGCCGCCCCGGGCTGCCATGGCCGGCCAGTCCGCGCGCAGCAGTATCGCCGCGGCGAGATTCTCCTTCAGCGGCGCGGCGCCGGCGCCGCGCCGGTAGCCGCGCTGGTGCAGGCTGCCACCGGACAGGTCGATGGCCACCTGCGCACTGCCCCTGGCCAGGCGCACGTTGATGCGCACATCGGCGTGCGAGCGGTCGACATCCGGCCGCCGGCCGACGGCAGCAGTGAAGTGATCGGCGATGGCGTCCTTACTGCGCTGGGCGCCGAACTGGGTGTTGCGAATCTCGCGGTTACTGCCGGAAAAATCCACGGCGATGCGCGCGGCGGGATCGAACAGCGCGTTCCAGTCCATCTCCCGCAGGCCGCGGTACAGGGCATCGGCGTCACCCGCCGCAACCTTCTGCAGTGGCCACAGGATGCGGTTGGCCAGCCGCGACCACAGGCAGGCGCGGTAGGCCACGGACCAGGCGCCGGTGAAATGCACCCCCGCCACGGTCTGGCGCGCCGTGGACGCGCCGAGCTGCTGCAACTCGTCGGCGAGCAGCGGCTCCACACCCTTCGGGCAGGTCGCAAACCATTGCGGCTGGGCAGCGGCTGTCACGAGGCGCTACCACCCGTGCGGCGGTGATTCTGGGACTGGCTGTGGGACACGTCGTGCGCAGCGGCAACCCTGCCTGGCCGCCTAAACCCCGGGAGACTTCCGCGCGCGGGTGGTGGACCTGGCACGGCTGCCGGCCTTGGGTTTCGCCTTGGCCTTGGCCTTCGACTTGGCCTTGGCCCTGGTTTTCGCCTTGGGGCGCGCCTTGCGCTTGGCCTTGGGCCTGGCCGGCGTCGCAGCATCCTCGGGGTGCGCGTGCGCCTGTTTCTCCTTCAGCATCACCTCGAGCACGAGGCGGCTGGAGCTGTCCATGTAGTGTATGAAGCGCTCATACTCCTCGTCACTGAGGCTGCGCAGCTGATCGTGCTGTCGTACCAGGTTGACGAAGCGGCGCTCGCGCTCGAACTGGCGCGGCAGCGCCATTACCCCAAGTTGTTCCAGTGTCTGCTCCAGCGCGGGATTGTAGGTGCGCATGAACTTGATCAGGAACGGTATGGGATCGTGGCGCGCCAGCAGCGACGCGCTGCGCAGCATGAGTTCCAGCGGCATGATGGTCTGGCCGCTCTCGATATCCTCGAGCACGGAGCGGTCCGCGAGGCCAAGCATCTCCGACCGCTCCTTGATGGAGATACCCGCGGTTTCCCGCGCATCCCGCAGGAAGTGTCCCGCCTCGGCCATCGCCTCCAGGCGTTCCGGCTCGAGGCGGTTGAGCAGCGTGCCGCGCAGCCAGTTCTCGCCGAACATTGCGGTCATCGCCGCCGTATTTCGCGCCAGGTCGAAGGTGCCCTCGGCCACCTGCCCGGTGAGTTTCATGAGCGACTCGATCAGTGAATCGCCGCTGGTGTCTTTGTTCGCCATAAACACAGCATAGCAGAATTCGCGTGCGGCGAGCGTCCTCAGCCGCCTTTCAGCTCCCGGATTATCGCCGCCCACATGTCGTCGGGGGCCGCGTAGGGCGCGTAGATGGCCAGCCGGTCGGCATGCTCGCCGTAGCGCTCGCGCAGCATGGCGGCGATCTGCCCCGGTTCGCCCACGGTGGCGAACTCGCGCACGAAATTATCGTCGATGTGCGCACCCAGTTCGTCCCAGCGCCCCTCCTTCGACAGCCGGTTGAGCTCCGGCTGCAGGTCGCCGTAGCCCACCGCTTCCATAGGCGGGCGATAGGCAGGCGTCGATGCGTAGAAACCAAGCAGGTCCCTGACCGAACGCGCCGCCACTTCCCGCGCCTCATCCGTCTCCCCGGTCACGACGATCGCGTTGATCTGCAGGATGAAGTCCTCGCGACTGCGACCGCCGCGCGCCAGCCCCCGCTCCACCGCGGGCAGCGCCCGCTCGGTGATGAACGGCATACTGTTGAAGGGGTGTACCACCAACCCGTCGGCGACCTCGCCCGCCACCTCCGTCATCTTCGGGCCCAGCGCGCCGAGCAGCACCGGCGGTGGGCCGAACTCCAGCGGCCCCGGGTTGAACATCGGGGTCATCAGGGTGTGCCGGTAGTACTCGCCGCGAAAATCCAGTGTCGCGCCGTTCTGCCAGCAGTCGAAAATTGCTTTCAGCGCCAGGATGTACTCGCGCATGCGCGGCGCCGGTGGCGAGAACTCGCGGCCGAAACGGTTCTCGATATGCGCCTTCACCTGCGGGCCGATGCCGAGCAGGAAGCGGCCGCCGCTGAAACGATGCAGGTCCCAGGCCTGGTACGCCAGGTGCATGGGATTGCGCGGGAACGCCACCGCGATCCCCGTGGCGATATCCAGCCCGGGCGCGTGTTCGCTGGCCAGCGCCAGCGGCAGGAACGGGTCCCAGCTGCCCTCCAGCGTGTACACACCGTCGTAGCCGATAGCGGCCAGGCGCCGCGCCTCGTCGGCCGCGCCGCCAAGCTGCGCGTAAAAGGGCCCGTCTATTTTCATCTGCTGCTCTTCCCTGGTGGTCCGGGCGTGTCGCGTGACACCGCCGGATGTGCGTGCGGCCACACCGCACGAACAATGTGTACGTACCGCAATGAGAAGTGGGCTAGTATAACGGCCCCGTTGTCACTGATAAGGTTGCATTTATGGATATCGGCATCTGCCTGCCCTACATGAAAGCCGGCCTGGACCGGCAGGACTACCTCGACTGGTTCCGGGCCGTGGAGGACGGACCCTTTCACGCGGTTTCCTGCGGCGAGCGGGTACACGGGCCCACCTACGACATGCGTATCGTGCTCTCGGCCGCCGCCGCGGTCACCGAACGCGTGGAAATCACGCCGACGCTGTACGTGCTCCCCATGCACAGCGCGACCCGCGTTGCCAAGGAGATCGCCACCCTCGACATCCTGTCGGGCGGACGGGTGAAGAAGGTCGCCCTCGGCTACGGCGGCCGCGAGAAGGACTACGAGGCACTGGGCGCAAAGTACCAGGGCCGCTACGGGCGCATGGACCGGCAGGTGCGCGAGATGCAGGACGTGTGGGCGGGACGGGAAATCGTCGAGGGCGGTGGCCCGATTGGCCCGTCGATGGCAGACCCGGGCGGCCCGCGCCTGCTGGCCGGCGCCATGGGCCCCAAGAGCATCGCGCGCTGCGCCGCCTGGGCGGACGGCCTCTACGCCTGGTCCGGCAACGGCGAGCAGGACGAACTGGTGCGCACCTTCGACATGGCCGACGCCGCCTGGGACAGCGCCGGCAGGGATGCCGCGCCCTACCGCATGGGCGGTTTCTGGTACACGCTGGCCGATGACGGGCAGCGCAAGCTCTACGATTACGTCTACGAGTACCTGGCCATAGCGGGCCCGGAAATCGCCACCATGATGGCCGAATCCGTGCATCGCAGTCATACCGACGCGGTGCTGGAGGCGCTGGATAACGCCGAGGCCGCCGGTTGCGAGGAACTGTTCATGGTACCGGCGACCGCCGAGCTGGCGGAGATCGAACGGCTGGTGGCGTTGCTGCAGCGGCGTTGACCCGCGACCTGCCGCAGCGACACTCCAAGGGTTAACCCGCGCCGAGGAAGGCCTCGCGAACCTTCATCTTGTGCAGCTTGCCGCTGGCGTTCTGCGGCAGCGGCTCACTGCTGAAGCGGATGTGCCGCGGCACCTTGTAACCGGCAAGGCGCTCCTTAAGGCGCGCGCGCAGTTCGTCCTCGGAGAGGGTCTCACCGGGGTTGAGGTGCAGCACCAGCGCCAGTTCCTCGCCCATGGCGTCGTCGGGCACGCCGAACACGACGTTCTCCTTCACCTGCGGCAATTCGTACACCGCCTGCTCTATCTCGCCGGGGTAGATATTTTCCCCGCCGCGGATGACGATCTCCTTGATGCGCCCGGTGATGTGCAGGAAACCGTCCTCGTCGATACGCGCCATGTCACCGGTCTTCATCCAGCGCTGCGCGTCGAAGGTCTCCGCGTTGGCATCGGGCTTGTGCCAGTAGCCGGGCGTGCAGGTCACGCTGTGCACCTCCATCTCCCCGCCCTGCAGCGCCGGCACTTCCGCGCCGTCGGGGGCGACGAAGCGCATGTCGACGATCGGCGAGACGATACCGGCGCTGTCCGGGCTCAGGTCGAACACCGCGCCGCTCATGGTGGCGCCCACGGCCAGGGTCTCGGTCATACCCCACCCCGCCGAGCGGCTGGGCTCGCCGCACTTCTCACGGATCATCTCCGGCAGCCCGGCGGGGGTGGCGGCGCCGGCGGCACTGACGCGGATCAGCGAGGTCGTCTCGTAGTCGTCGAACGCTGGATGGTGCAGCAGGTCCTGTATCACAGCGGGCACACTGGCCAGGCCGGTGACCCTTTCCTCCTGGATCGTCTCGAGCGCTTTCTGTGCATCCCACTTGTACAGCATGACGACCTTCTGCGCCGTGTGGATGGGCAGTATCAGGCCGGACAGCAGGCCGGTGGCATGGAACAGCGGCACCGTCAGCATCGGGGTCTCACGCTCCGCGCCGCCCCTGAATTCTCGCGGGCCCTCGAGTTCCATCAGCAGGTAGCCGAGGAAGAACATGTTCATCAGCGACTGGCACACGGCGATATGGCGGTGCAGCACACCTTTGGGGAAACCCGTGGATCCGGAGGTATAGAGAATGACGCAGTTGTCGCTGCCCGTGAGTTCCGGCACCGCATATTCCCGGCCCTGCCCCGCCTCGACGACCGCCTCGAAGGGCGTGACGTGATCGCCGTGGTCCGCGCCCGCGTCGCCGTCCACCAGCAGCGCGGAGACGCCCATCTCCGGCAGCAGCGACTCGATCAGCTGCAGCCGCGCCGCGTCACAGACCAGCAGGCTGCTGTCGGAGTCCTCCAGCGCGTAGCGCAATTCCTCGGTCTTGCCCCAGCTGTTCACCGGCACCACCACGGCCCCGAGCAGGGTCGCCGCCACGTAGGCGATGGCCCACTGGGGATTGTTGCGCATGGCGATGGCGACGCGATCCCCCTTGCCGACCCCGTAGTCCAGCTGCAGGCTGGCGGCCAGGCAGTCGACCTGGCGGAAGAACTCGGCGTAGCTGTAGCGCCTGCCCTCGTAGACCATGAACTCGAGGTCGCCGTGGGCGCGCGCGCCGTTGAAGACGTCCACCAGCGTCTGCGGCGCATGCTTGTAGGCGCGATAGGCGTGTCCGTCCAGCTCCACCTCGGTCATTTCAAAGAGACCGCCCTCGGCGGTAATTTCAGCCTTCTTGGCGTGTACATCTGCGGGCGTCAGGTTCATCGGGCACTCCTGTCGGGGCGGTCAAGTCGGGCCGGCTAATGTAATACAAAGCGGCCGGCAGTGTCTCCCGGGAGCCGGTTTTGGACCGCCCGGTTCAACATCGCCGACTCCGCCGCGGCCGCCCGACGGGCGATTCCCACTCCCTCCGGCGGGGGCTAGCCGCTATACTCGCGCCAGCGGCGACCAAAACAACGGGAAAATCACATGGCCAAGAGGGTCTATCTGTTCAACGAGGGCAGCAAGGAAGATCGCGACCTGCTGGGTGGCAAGGGCGCAAACCTTTGCGAGATGACCAGCCTGGGACTGCCCGTCCCCTTCGGGTTCATCATTACCACGCACACCTGCCGGGAGTTTTTCGAGGCCGGCAACAAGCTGCCCACCCTGCTCGAGCAGGAGTACCGCGTCGCCCTGGACCTGGTGGAGAAAAAAATGGGCGCGCGCTTTGGCGACCCGGATAACCCGCTGCTGTTTTCGGTGCGCTCGGGCGCGCCGGTATCCATGCCGGGCATGATGAACACCATTCTCAATCTCGGCCTCAACGATGAGATCGCCGAGGGCCTGGCCGAACGGACCGGCAACCCGCGCTTCGCCTACGACTCCTACCGGCGTTTCATCCAGATGTTCGCCGATGTCGTGCTGGACGTGGACAGCAGGCAGTTCGAGGACGAACTGGAGCGCTACAAGCGTGACCAGGGCAAGACCGTGGATGTCGAGCTGGACGCACAGGACTGGCGCGAGATTGTGCGCATCTACAAGACCCTGGTGGATTTCCCCGAGGACCCCTTCGAGCAGTTGAAGCTGGCCGTGCAGGCGGTTTTCCTGTCCTGGCACACGCCGCGGGCGATCGTGTACCGCGAGATGAACAACATATCGGCGTCGCTCGGCACCGCCGTCAACGTACAGGCGATGGTGTTCGGCAACTACGGTGACGACTCCGGCTCCGGCGTCGCCTTCACGCGCAACCCCTCCACCGGCGAACGGCAGTTCTTCGGCGAACTCCTGTTCAACGCCGCCGGCGAGGACGTCGTGGCGGGCATCCGCACGCCGCTGCCGGTAGAGGCGCTCAAGGAGCAGCAGCCCGCGGTCTACGACGAGCTGTTCCGCACCCAGGCGTTGCTGGAGAAACACTACCGCGACATGCAGGACATCGAGTTCACCGTGCAGGAGGGGCGCTTCTACATGCTGCAGACCCGCAGCGGCAAGCGCACGGGGCGCGCCTCGGTAAAGATCGCCGTGGACATGGTGCGCGAAGGCCTGATCACCGAGCGCGAGGCGCTGATGCGGGTGGCGCCCGAGCACGTGGAATCCTTCCTGCACCCGATGGTGGACCCGGCGGCGAAGCGCGACATCGTCGCCACCGGACTGCCCGCCAGCCCCGGCGGCGCCACCGGCCATGTGGTGTTCTCCGCGGAGGAGGCGGAGCACGAGGCAGCGGCGGGTAAGAGCGTGATACTTGTGCGGCGCGAGACCACCCCGGAAGACATCCACGGCATGAAGGTCGCCGCGGGCATTCTCACCGAGCTCGGCGGCATGACCTCCCACGCCGCGGTGGTCGCCAGGGGTATGGGCGTGTGCGCCATCACCGGCTGTGACAACCTGCACATCGATACCAGCGGCGGCGTCGCCACGACGAGCGATGGCATCACCATCAACCGCGGCGACGTCCTGACCCTGGACGGCACGTCCGGCGAGGTCATGCTGGGCGATATCGCCAAGACGGAGGCCAGCTCCAGCGACGACTTCCAGCAACTGTTGTCCTGGGCCGACAAGTACCGCCGCCTGAAGGTGCGCGCCAACGCGGAGACCCGCGAGGATGCCGAGCGCGCCAGGGAGCTCGGCGCCGAGGGCATCGGCCTGTGTCGCACCGAGCACATGTTCTTCGAGGCGGACCGCGTGGACATCATGCGCGCAATGATCCTGTCCGAGTCGAGGGAGGAGCGGCAGGGTTTCCTCGACCAGCTGCAGGTATTCCAGCAGGAGGACATGTTGGGATTGTTCCAGGTCATGGACGGCCTGCCGGTCACCATCCGCCTGCTGGACCCGCCGCTGCACGAGTTCCTCCCGCACAGTGCCGAGGACGCCGAGGCACTGGCGCAGCGTATCGGCAAGCCCGCGGACAGGGTGCACGCCATCATCGAGGAAATGTCCGAGGTCAACCCGATGCTGGGCTTCCGCGGCTGCAGGCTCTCCGTGATCTACCCGGAAATCACCGAGATGCAGGTCAATGCCATCGTCGGCGCCGCGGCGGACGCCGCCGAGGCCGGCTTCCGTGCCCTGCCGGAGATCATGATCCCGCTGGTGGTCAACGTGCGCGAGATCCGCCTGGTAACGAAAATCATCGAGGAGTGCATCAGTCGCGGCATGCGCGAACGGCGCATCTCTTTCCCCTACCGCATCGGCACCATGATGGAAACCCCGCGGGCGACGCTGGGTGCCCACCGCCTGGCACCGGAGGTAGAGTTCATGAGTTTCGGCACCAACGACCTGACACAGATGACCTACGGCTTCTCGCGCGACGATGCGGGCAAGTTTATACCCAAGTACCTCGGAGAGAAGCTAATCGACATGGACCCCTTCGTGACGCTGGACCAGCGCGCGGTCGGTCGCCTCATGGAAATGGCGGTCACGGAGAGCCGCGCGCGCAAGAAGGGCATCAAGTACGGCATCTGCGGCGAGCACGGGGGCGACCCCCGCTCGATCCGCTTCTGCCACGACCTCGGCCTGGACTACGTATCCTGCAGCCCGTTTCGCATCCCCATCGCCCGCATCTCGGCGGCCCAGGCCAACGTCGGGCTCGACGCCGGTGACTGAGCACCGCATGCCGGGGTAACCGAACACGGCCATACTAAATCCGCGAGACTTGCCCTAGAATTGAGGCGCCGGATATCTCGACACAGGGAGTACACGGGACAATGACAGACGGTTCATGGCAGGTCTTCGATCTCGAGGGCCTGAAGGGCAAGCTCACGGGCGCGGCTGTGGAGTATATCGAGTGCCTCAACGTGCCCTCGATGAGCTGTGGGCTGTATTTCCTCACCGCCGGCAGCAAGGACATGCAGGCGCCCCACGACGAGGACGAGATCTACCTGGTACTGAGCGGCAAGGCGCGCATGCGCCTGGGCGACGAGGAGCGCGACGTCGGGCCGGGCATGCTGCTGTACATCAGCGCCACCACCGAGCACTCCTTCTTCGAGATCGAGGAGGACATGACGCTGCTGGTCATGTTCTCGACGATGCCCACCGATCACCAGGCCTGACGCCCCCGCAGTCCACAGTTAGTGGCTGCCGGGCCGTACGGGACCGCCTGCGCCCGAAACATCCCCCGCCTTTGCAACACATGCGGCAATTTCGCGGGCCGTGTTTAACACGCGGGGCAAATTTGCTAACGTTGCGCGTCCCTGAATGCAGCGGAGCAAAACGCGATGACCAGCAGCTTCTATCCCCCCCAGAGAACCCTGATGGGCCCGGGCCCCTCCGATGTATCGCCGCGGGTACTGGGCGCCCTCGCCCGGCCTACCATCGGCCACCTCGACCCGCTGTTCGTGCAGCTGATGGACGAGATCAAGGGCCTGTTGCAGTTCGCCTTCCAGACTGACAACGAGCTGACCCTGCCGGTGTCGGCGCCGGGCTCGGCCGGCATGGAAGCCTGCTTCGTCAACCTGCTCTCGCCCGGTGACACCGTGATCGTCTGCCAGAACGGCGTGTTCGGCGGCCGCATGAAGGAGAATGTCGAGCGCTGTGGCGCCACGCCCGTTATGGTGGAGGACGCCTGGGGCGAGCCGGTCAGCATCGACAAGGTCGAGGCCGCGTTCGCCGCCCATCCGGAGGCCAGCGTACTGGCCTTCGTCCACGCCGAGACCTCCACCGGCGTGCGTTCCGACGCCGCCGCGCTGTGCGCACTGGCCGCGCAGAACGATGCACTGTCCATCATGGATACGGTGACGTCCCTGGGTGGCATCGACGTCAAGGTGGACCAGTGGGGCGCCGATGCCGTGTATTCCGGCACGCAGAAGTGCCTGTCCTGTGTCCCGGGCATCTCGCCGGTGACCTTCAGCCCGCGCGCGGTGGCGCGCATCGAGGCGCGCCAGCACAAGGTGCAGAGCTGGTTCCTCGATATGCAACTGGTGATGGGTTACTGGGGCGGCAGCAGCAAGCGGGCCTATCACCACACCGCGCCGGTGAACGACCTGTACGCGCTGCACGAGTCGCTGGTCATGCTGCAGGAGGAAGGCCTGGAGGCCGCGTTCGCGCGCCACCTGCGCAACCACTCGGCCCTGGTCGCAGGATTGGAGGCGATGGGGCTGTCGATGGCGGTCGCCGCACCGTATCGCCTGCCGCAGCTCAACTCCGTCGTGATCCCCGAGGACGTCGACGACGCCGCCGTGCGCTCGGCGCTGCTGCAGGAATTCGACCTGGAAATCGGCGCCGGCCTGGGCGCCCTCGCGGGCAAGACCTGGCGTATCGGCCTGATGGGTTACGGCAGCAGTGAGCGCAACGTGATTCGCTGCCTCAATGCGCTGGAGGCAGTCCTGGGCAGGCAGGGCGCGGGCATCAGCAAGGGCTCAGCCCTGCCGGCAGCACAGGAGGCGCTTGCCGCGGCATAACGCAGCCCTCGTCGCCGCGCACCATCGCCCACAGGAGCGACCGGCTGTCGCTGTCCGCCTCGCGGTGCACGCGGTAGGCGGCGTGGACCCGCGCATCCGCCTGCGGGTCCAGTTCCAGGCTCCACAGCGCATCGACCTGGTTGGGCACCAGGGAATAGCGGATATCGATGATACGGTTGGCGTGCTGCGGGTCGCGGGCGATGTAGCCGTTACTGAACCAGCGAAAGCGCTCGATATCCCTGGCCTGCTGCGACGACCGGTCCAGCCAGGGCATATCCCTGTCCAGCACGAGTTTCGCCACGGAGTCACCCGGATACACCTTTGGCGCCAGACCCGTGCGCACCGCGTCGACGTGGAATCTGTCGGCGGTCTCGTAGACGATCTTCCACACCAGGATATTGCCGAAGCTCGGCTTCGCCTCCAGGCGCAGCGGCTCATGCCCGCGCGCGGCCGCCAGTTCCAACCCCATATCCACAGCGCTGTCGCGCTGCCACAGCCCGAGGCCCATATAGGCGAGCGCCCACACCAG
>JAWVYG010000004.1:0-15687 GCA_033722815.1 Halioglobus sp. | reverse complement strand
GCCGGCGACCGTCTTCTGGCGGAAGTAACCCAGCGATATATAGCCCCAGGCATCGCGGTCAAAGTCGAGCAGTACTGTATTGAAGCGCGCCACGCAGTCGAACAGCTCCGCCATGTAATCGTGCGGCTCGATCTGCGTCGTGTAGGGATTCCACGTCAGCCCGAGGGACGTCACGAAACGCTGCGCATTGTCCTGCCAGTCGACTTCCGGATAGGCGCTCAGGTGGGCGTTGTAATTGCCGACCGCGCCGTTGATCTTGCCAAGGAAGGGGATGTCGCCGAGCTGTTGCAGCTGCCGGCGCAGCCGCGCCACGACGTTGGCCAGCTCCTTGCCCATCGTGGTGGGGCTGGCGGTCTGGCCATGGGTGCGCGACAGCATCGGCGCCGCGGCGCAGTCCTTCGCGAGCGCGGCCAGCGCATCGACGATTCGCTGCATCTCCGGAAGCAGCACCTCGTTCACACCGTCGCGCAGCATCAGTGCGTGGGACAGGTTGTTGATATCCTCGGAGGTACACGCGAAGTGCACGAACTCCGATATCGCTTCCAGTTCCGCACTACCGGCGAAGCGTTCCTTGATGAAGTACTCCACCGCCTTGACGTCGTGATTGGTGGTCGCCTCGATCTCTTTCACCCGGCCGGCATCGGCCTCGCCGAACTCATCCGCGATCGCCTGCAGCTCCGCCGCCGCCGCCGCCGACAGGGGCGGGACTTCGGCGATGCCGGGATGGTCTGCAAGTTGTTGCAGCCAGCGCACTTCCACCAGCACGCGGCGCCGGATGAGGCCGAACTCGCTGAATACGGCGCGCAGTGGCGCGGTCTTGCCACCGTAGCGCCCGTCCACTGGTGACACCGCCGTCAGCGCTGATAGGTCCATGCAATACTCCCGGTAGAATGCGGGCCTATGTTACACCACGCCCAGTCCGCGGGACAGATTCTGCGCGACACCGAGCAGCTTCTTGCGCTGCAGGAGGAGCTTCCAGCGCCGCCCGCCGAGCTGGCGCCACAGGAAGGCCCCACGGATACCCGTGAGCAGGAGCGCGCGGATGATATCGGCGTTCTGCGTATTCTGCAGGTGCTGCGCGGAGCCGGTTACCTTGATGCGGTACTTCAGGTTGCTCAGCGTATCCTGGTAGATGCCCGAGACACTGTGGCACACCTCGTTCACATGGTTGGCGAAATGCTCCGCCCGGAAGCTCGCGTGCTCCAGTCGCGAGCGCACCACGGACATCATTTCAGGATCGGCGGAGAATTTCCTTTCGAGGTACAGCAGCCCGAAGACATAGCGCACCACGTCGGGATTCTCTTCACTCTTCTGGCTGGCCAGCATGCTGCTGAGGTTGTGCAGACCGAGTTTGACGCCCTGCACGCCGCCGTAGATGTGGGCGGTATTGCCCGGGTCGAACTCGAACAGGCTGTGTATGCTCGGCTCGAGAAACTCGATCGGGTAGCTCCCGGTCTTGGAAATCTGGTCGACCAGGCGAGCCGCCTGCGCGACACCCGCCAGCGCGATGACCTGTTGTTCGACGTTGGACAGCTGCCGTTCGTTCACGCGGGCCCCGTAGACTCGATGACGCCGCCGCCAAGGCAGCGCGCGTGGTCGTAGAAGACCACCGACTGGCCCGGCGTTACCGCGCGCTGCGGCGTGTCGAACAAGACGTCGTAGCCGCCGTGGTCGCCGCGGACCACCGTACAGGCCTGGTCTGCCTGCCGATAGCGCACCTTCGCCTTGCAGGCGAACGGAGACTGCGGCTCCTCGCCGGCGACCCAGAACACCTTGCGCGTCAGGAGACGGTCGCTGAACAGGGCGGGGTGATCATTGCCCTGCACCACGTACAGGACATTGTTGTCCAGGTCCTTGCCGGCGACGTACCACGGCGCCTCGGAATGTGCGGTCAGACCACCGATACCCAGGCCCTGGCGCTGGCCGATGGTGTGGTACATAAGGCCCTGGTGGGAGCCCAGCACCTCCCCGTCCAGGGTGTGTATCTCACCCGGCATCGCGGGCAGGTACTGTTGCAGGAAATCCCGGAAACGACGCTCACCGATGAAGCAGATGCCGGTGGAGTCTTTCTTCCTCGCGGTCACGAAGCCCTGTCGCTCGGCCAGCTCACGCACCCTGGGCTTTTCTATCTCGCCGACAGGGAACAGGGTCCTGGCGAGCTCCGCGTGCCCGACGGCATGTAGGAAATAGCTCTGGTCCTTGTTGCCGTCCAGCCCCTTGAGCAGCGTGGCCTTGCCGCGCTCCTCGCCGCGGCGCGTGTAATGCCCCGTGGCGATGTAGTCCGCGCCCAGCATCAGCGCATATTCGAGGAATGCCTTGAACTTGATCTCGCGGTTACACAGGATGTCGGGGTTCGGGGTGCGCCCGGCGCGGTACTCCGCGAGAAAATGCTCGAACACGTTGTCCCAGTACTCGGCGGCAAAATTTGCGCCGTGCAGGACGATGCCGAGTTTGTCGGCGACAGACTGGGCGTCCGCGTAGTCCTCCCGCGCGGTACAGTACTCGGTGCCGTCGTCCTCTTCCCAGTTCTTCATGAACAGCCCTTCCACCCGGTAGCCCTGTTCACGCAGCAGCAGCGCGGCGACCGAGGAATCGACGCCCCCGGACATCCCGACGATGACCTTGCTTGCCGAATTGAGACTCATGTTGCGTAAATCACGTCCAGAGGATAGGTGTCACCACGCCGCTGGCGGTCGATGGAGGCCAGCACCAGCGGGCTGCGCAGTTTAGCAGAATTGGCCCGGATTTCCTCGTAATCGAGCCAGTGGACACGGTGTATGTCGGTATCGATAACGGCTCCGCGCACCTCTTCGACAGGATCGGCGAGGAACGTCGTACGGCAGTAGGTGGTGCCGTTGGCCGGGGCGGTGTAGAGCGCAACACCCACCACACGCTGCAGCGCCACGGCCCAGCCCGTTTCCTCCAGCGTTTCGCGCAGCGCCGCCTGCGGCAGCGACTCCCCCGGCTCCACATGGCCGGCGGGCTGGTTGAATACCATCAGGCCGCTGCTCTTGTCGCGCTCCTCTACCATGAGATAGCGACCCTCGCGCTCGACGACGCAGGCAACCGTGACGTGAATGCCATCGCGGCTCAACTCAGCGCCTCCCCGGTCGCGCCCGGGGGGTTGCACCGCGGGGCAGGTGAACGCTGACGCGGCGGTACTGGCCGGGACCGAGTTCGTCCAGCGCCCAGTCGCCGACCGCCGAGCGCACCAGGCGCAGGGTGGGCAGACCCACCGCTGCGGTCATGCGTCGCACCTGTCGGTTGCGGCCTTCGCGAATCGCCAGCTCGAGCCAGCTGTCGGGCACCGTCTGCCGACGCCGCACAGGGGGCTGGCGCGGCCACAGGTCGGGTGGGCCGATGCGTCTCACCCGGGCGGGGAGGGTGACGCCGTCGCGCAGCGACACGCCCTGACGGAGCCGCTGCAGGTCCTCGTCCCGCGCCTCGCCCTCGACCTGCACCAGGTAGGTTTTCCACAGTTTGTGTCGGGGATTGGCGATACGCTGCTGCAACACGCCGTCGTCGGTCAGCACCAGCAGCCCCTCGGAATCGTAGTCCAGGCGGCCGGCTACCCGGAAACCCGGCGCACTCAGGTAGTCCGCGAGGGTCGCCCTGCCATCGCCGTCGGTGAACTGGCTCAGGACCCGGCAGGGCTTGTTGAACAGGATGACGGCGGCCACGGAAATTTTCCCTTCAGTACAAAAATCCGGCGGTGGCGGCGCGGTTCTCCGCCGAAGCCGTGCTACAATGTGCGCCGCCAAATCGCGGCTGCCGTACCACGGCTCGTCCCGGACCAAGAATCCTTCAGCTACGGAGTACACTATGGGCTACAAGCATATTCAGGTTCCTTCCAAGGGTGACACAATCACCGTCAACGAAGATAACAGCCTGAACGTCCCAGACAATCCTATTATCCCCTACATCGAGGGCGACGGCATCGGTGTCGATATCAGCCCCGTCATGATCGACGTCGTCGACGCCGCGGTCGAGAAGGCCTACGGCGGCGCAAAGAAGATCTCCTGGATGGAGATCTACACCGGTGAAAAAGCCGCAGAGCTGTATGACGGCGACTGGTTTCCCGAGGAGACGCTGGATGCGATCAAGGAATACTCGGTGGCAATCAAGGGCCCGCTGACTACACCGGTCGGCGGCGGCTTCCGCTCGCTGAACGTGGCGCTGCGGCAGGAACTGGACCTGTTCACCTGCCTGCGCCCGGTGCGCTGGTTCGAGGGCGTACCGTCGCCGGTGCGCAACCCCGGCGACTGCAACATGGTGATCTTCCGCGAAAACTCCGAGGACATCTACGCCGGCATCGAATACCAGGCCGGCACCGACGAGGCGCAGAAGGTGGTGGACTTCATCATCAACGAGATGGGCGCGACGAAGATTCGCTTCCCGGTGAACGTGGGCATCGGCATCAAGCCCGTCTCCGAGGAGGGCACCAAGCGCCTCGTGCGCAAGGCGATCCAGTACGCGATCGACCAGGACCTGCCCTCGGTGACACTGGTGCACAAGGGCAACATCATGAAGTTCACCGAGGGCGCGTTCCGCGACTGGGGCTACGAACTCGCCCAGCAGGAATTCGGCGGTGAGGAAATCGACGGCGGGCCCTGGGTGTCGATCAAGAATCCGCGCAACGGCAAGGAGATCGTCATCAAGGATGTCATCGCCGACGCCATGCTGCAGCAGATTCTCACCCGGCCGAAAGAGTACAGCGTCGTCGCCACCCTGAATCTCAATGGCGACTACCTGTCCGACGCGCTGGCGGCGCAGGTCGGCGGTATCGGCATCGCGCCGGGCGCCAACCTCTCCGACACGGTGGCGCTGTTCGAGGCAACCCACGGTACGGCGCCGAAGTACGCCGGCCAGGACAAGGTGAACCCGGGCTCGCTGATCCTGTCCGCGGAAATGATGCTCAGGCACCTGGGCTGGAACGAGGCCGCGGACCTGATCATCAACGGCATGAACGGCGCCATCCAGGCCGGCACCGTGACCTACGACTTCGAGCGCCTGATGGAAGGCGCAACCCTGTTGAGCTGTTCCGATTTCGGCAAGGCCATCATCAAGTCGATGTAGTACGCACGGCGAGCAGTTGTGCAGGAAAGGCCCGCAGACGCGGGCCTTTTTTTCTCCTGTTAGTGCTCACTATCGCCCCGGGGCGCGAATCGTCGCCCAACAAAAGCTGTGAAATAGCTGGCTTTTCCGACCATGCAAAAATCGTATAATGGAGTCCTGACGAGGGTTCTTGGGCAGTTACGGGTTTCGACGTGGAAGTGATCCACACAGGTGCGCGCTGGCGTATGAGCGATGAGCAGGAAGATTCTTCCGGCGGCATTGCGCTGGAGGAGTCAAAACCTGAACTTAAGCGCCCGCCGCTGTTCAAAGTAGTGCTGATCAACGATGACTACACCCCGATGGAGTTCGTCGTGGAAGTCCTGCAGATTTTTTTCCGCATGAATCGGGAACAGGCAACACACGTCATGTTGACCGTACACACACAGGGTAAGGGTGTCTGCGGCATCTATACCCGGGATATCGCCGAAACCAAGGCGGCCCAGGTAAACCAGTATGCCCGTGAGAACGAGCACCCCCTGTTGTGCGAAATTGAAGCGTCGGAGGGTTGAGACCCCGGGGAGTCGCGTATGCTAAGCAAGGACCTGGAACAAACGCTGAATGATGCTTTCAGGAGCGCCAGGGCCAAGCGTCACGAGTTCATGACGGTGGAGCACCTGCTGCTCGCACTGCTGGACAACAACGACGCGATCCGGGTGCTGAAAGCCTGCGGCGCCGATATAGGCGGCCTGCGTGGCGACCTCGTGGAGTTCGTAGACGCGACCACGCCGCTCATACCCGAGGACGAGGACGACCGCGACACCCAGCCCACACTCGGCTTCCAGCGCGTTCTGCAGCGCGCGGTGTTCCACGTGCAGTCCTCGGGCAAGAGTGAAGTCACCGGCGCCAACGTCCTTGTCGCGATATTCAGCGAACAGGAAAGCCAGGCGGTATTCTTCCTCAAGACGCAGAGCGTCGCCCGCCTCGATGTCGTCAACTACATGACCCACGGGATATCCAAGGTCGGCGGCGACGCCGAGCCGTCAGAGCCCGGGCAGACGAGCGCGGAGGAGGGCGGCCAGGAGGACGGCGAGAGCAACCCGCTGGAGAGCTTCGCGACCAATCTCAATGCCGAAGCGGCCGCCGGCCATATCGACCCGCTGATCGGGCGCGTCCCGGAGGTAGAGCGCGTGGCGCAGATACTGTCGCGCCGGCGCAAGAACAATCCGCTGCTGGTCGGAGAATCCGGCGTCGGCAAGACCGCCATCGTCGAGGGCCTGGCCAAGAAGATCGTCGACGGCGAGGTGCCCGACATCCTCAAGGACAGCGTCGTCTACTCGCTGGACCTGGGCTCGCTGCTCGCCGGCACCAAGTACCGCGGGGATTTCGAGAAGCGCTTCAAGAGCCTGCTGGCTGAACTGAAAAAGCGCGAGCACGCGATCCTGTTCATCGACGAGGTGCACACCATCATCGGCGCCGGCGCAGCCTCCGGCGGCGTAATGGACGCCAGTAACCTGCTCAAGCCCCTGCTCAGTTCCGGCAAGCTGCGCTGTATCGGTTCAACCACCTTCCACGAATACCGCGGCATCTTCGACAAGGACAAGGCCCTGAGCCGCCGCTTCCAGAAGATCGACGTGCTCGAGCCCAGCCCGGAGGACGCCTACAAGATACTCAAGGGCCTCAAGTCGCGCTTCGAGGAGCACCACGGCCTGCGCTATACGGACAAGGCGCTGAAGGTCGCAACGGACCTGTCGGCGCGCTACATCACCGACCGCTTCCTGCCGGACAAGGCGATCGACGTGATCGACGAGGCGGGGGCCTATCAGCAGCTGCTGTCGCAGTCGAAACGCAAGAAGGTGATCGGCGTGGGCGACATCGAAGCGGTGGTGGCCAAGATCGCGCGCATTCCGCCAAAAACCGTCAGCACGGACGACAAGGAAGTACTGCAAAAGCTGGAGAAAAACCTGCAAATGGTGGTGTTCGGGCAGGACCAGGCCATCAGCAGCCTCGCCACGTCCATCAAGCTGGCCCGTGCGGGATTGCGCGGCGGCGACAAGCCCATCGGCTCGTTCCTGCTTGCCGGCCCCACCGGCGTGGGCAAGACGGAGGTCACGCGCCAGCTGGCGCTGCAACTGGGCCTGGAGCTGATCCGTTTCGACATGTCGGAATACATGGAACGGCACACCGTGTCGCGCCTCATCGGGGCGCCCCCCGGCTACGTGGGCTTCGACCAGGGCGGCCTGCTCACGGACGCGGTGACCAAGCACCCCCATGCGGTTGTGCTGCTCGACGAGATCGAGAAGGCGCACCCCGAGGTGTTCAACCTGTTGCTGCAGGTGATGGATCACGGCACGCTTACCGACAACAACGGTCGCAAGGCGGACTTTCGCAACGTCATCCTGGTCATGACCACCAACGCCGGGGCGCAGAGCATCAGCCGCCGGTCAATCGGCTTCACGCAGCAGGATCACAGCTCCGACGCCATGGAGGCGATCAACAAGATGTTCACGCCGGAGTTCCGCAACCGGCTCGACGCGGTGGTGCAGTTCGAGCCGCTGGGCGAGGACGTGATCCTCACGGTCGTGGACAAGTTCCTCACCGAGCTGCAGAGCCAGCTGGACGAGAAGCGCGTCATGATCGATGTCGACGAGGACGCGCGGCTGTGGCTGGTGGAGAAGGGCTACGACATCCACATGGGCGCGCGCCCGATGGAGCGCGTCATCCAGGAGCACATCAAGAAGCCGCTGGCGGAACTGGTCCTGTTCGGTGAT
Organism: Halioglobus sp.; assembly: GCA_033722815.1. Classification (GTDB taxonomy): domain Bacteria; phylum Pseudomonadota; class Gammaproteobacteria; order Pseudomonadales; family Halieaceae; genus Marimicrobium. The sequence goes on along the minus strand of JAWVYG010000004.1, from coordinate 7,864 downwards.
CTCGCCCAGTCAGGCGGCACTGCACTGGTGCGGCTGAACAAGGCTGAAGACAAGCTGGAAGTGACTGTAGAGGAAAAGGAAGAGGCGCTGGAGGAAAGCTAGCGTCTCAGCGCTCCCGGTAGGTGATGCGACCCTTGGACAGGTCATAGGGAGTCAGTTCGACCCTTACCTTGTCACCGGTGAGGATGCGGATGTAGTTCTTGCGCATCTTGCCGGAGATGTGGGCGGTGACGACGTGGCCGTTTTCCAGTTGCACCCGGAACGTCGTATTGGGCAGGGTGTCGATTACCTCGCCGTCCATTTCAATCTGGTCTTCTTTTGCCATCAGGCGGCAGTCCTCCAACTACAAAGAGGCGGCATTTTGCCTCATTACACACCTGAGTTCTATAGCAAATTTGGCGCACAAATTGCGTGCCCGGAAACCCGGCAAACGGGTGGGAAAGCGCCTAGAGCAGGGTCGTCCAGCGACTGTTGAGATACACTTCCAGGGGCCGGAAGTCGGCCTTGTAGGACATCTTCCTGCAGCCGCGAATCCAGTAACCGAGGTAGACGTAGTCCAGACCCATGTCGCGCGCCTTCTCCACCTGCCACAGGATGGCGTAATTGCCCAGGCTGCGGCGGTCTTCGCCAGGCTCAAAGAAGGTGTAGATGGCGGACAGGCCATCGTCCAGTTCGTCGATAACCGCCAACGCCACCAGCCGACCACCGCCGTAAAAACGGTAGTAGCGCGTGCAGTCCCAGACCCGGTTGAGGAAGGACTCGTACTGGTCCCGGTCCGGCGGGTACATGTCGCCGTCGGCGTGCCGCAGGCAAATGTAGCGGTGGTAAAGGTCGAAGGCCTCGTCATCGCGGATGTCGTCGGTGCAGGTCACCACGAGATCCCTGTTGCGGTTCAGCACGCGACGCTGGGCGCGCCGGGGTTGAAACTGCGCGACGGGTATCCTCGCGGGGACGCAGGCATTGCACGCAGCGCAATGGGGACGGTAGATGTGGTTGCCGCTGCGGCGAAAACCGAGCACGGAGAGTTTGCTATAGAGCTTCTTGTCCACCCGCTGGCGCGGATCGACAAACAGGGTGGTGGCCTCCTGGTCTTCCAGGTAACTGCAACTGTGGGGGTAGGTGGTATACACCTTCAAGTCCCGCACCGATGAGGTCACAACAAGCCTCCACACGTCCCTGGCAGATGCCAGATGTCGCTATCCACAGCAATATCAATAGTTTGAGCAAGACGCGCCTCGAAGTCCAGCCTGCTGATGCAGCGCGCACCCATTGTGTTCAGGTGTTCGCTCTCGACCTGGCAGTCAATCATCTGCAGGCCCCCGCGCCGGGCAATATCCACAAGGGCAACAAGGGCGATTTTTGACGTATCCGTCCGGCGGCTGAACATCGACTCGCCGAAAAACGCCCCGCCGAGGGCGACGCCATAGAGGCCGCCCACCAGGGAGCCCTTGGCGTCGCTGACCTCGATGCTGTGGGCGAGGCCCATGGTGTGCAGGGCGCCGTAGGCCGCGATCATCTGCTCGTCGATCCAGGTACCCAGGCCGTCGCCGCGCAGGCAGGCGCACTCGCGCATGACCCTCTCGAAGCGGGTGTCCACGGCGAGCCGGTAATCGTCCCTGCGCAGGGTGCGGCGCAGGGTGCGGGACACATGCAGTTCGTCGGGAAACAGCACCGAACGCGGGTCGGGCGTCCACCACAGCACCGGTTGCGGTTCCTCGTACCAGGGGAAAATACCCAGGCGATACGCCTGCAGCAGCCGTTGCGGGCTCAGGTCGCCACCGACGGCGAGGAGGCCGTTGGGGCTGTCCAGCGCTTCCGAGGTGGGTGGGAAATCGGAGTCGCCGTCGAGGCGGCGGATCGCTCTCATGGTCCGGCTGGCGGGACGCCGCTACTGGGCGTCGAGATACTTCTCCGCATCCAGCGCCGCCATGCAGCCGAAACCGGCCGAGGTTACCGCCTGGCGATACACATGGTCGGCCACGTCACCCGCGGCGAACACGCCCTCGACGCTGGTATGCGTGGCACTGCCATCGGTACCGCTGTGAATCTCGATGTAGCCGTCGTTCATGGCGAGTTGGGAGGCGAATATGTCGGTGTTGGGCTTGTGGCCGATAGCGATGAATACGCCCGACAGGTCTATGGCGGCGACGCTGTCATCCTTGACGGAGCGGATGTTCATGCCGGTGACACCGGAGTCGTCGCCGAGGACCTCGTCGAGCACGTGATCCCACATGATGCGCACCTTGCCTTCCTTCTCACGGGCGAACAGGCGGTCCTGCAGTATTTTCTCGGCACGCAGTGCGTCGCGGCGGTGCACCAGTACAACCTCCGAGGCGATGTTCGACAGGTACAGGGCCTCCTCGACGGCGGTGTTGCCGCCACCGATGACCGCGACTTTCTGGTTGCGATAGAAGAAGCCGTCGCAGGTGGCGCAGGCGCTGACGCCTTTGCCCATGAACGCCTCCTCACTGGGCAGGCCGAGGTACTGCGCCGACGCGCCCGTGGCGATGATCAGCGCGTCACAGGTGTAGCTGGATGTGCCCCTCAGCTGGAACGGGCGACTGCCGAGGTCGACCTCCTCGATGTGGTCGAATACCACGGCGGCTTCCAGCCGCTCGACATGCTCCTGCATCTGCTGCATCAGCTGTGGCCCCTGCAGGTCCGCGGCGCCACCGGGCCAGTTCTCGACCTCCGTGGTGGTGGTGAGCTGGCCACCCTGCTGCATACCGGTGAGGACCACCGGCTTCAGGTTGGCCCGCGCGGCGTAAACCGCGGCGGTGTACCCGGCGGGACCGCTGCCGAGGATGATGAGGGTGTGGTGGGTCGAATCACTCATGCGTCTGTGCTTCCTGCTCCTGGGAGGTCGTGACGCACCCCTGCCGACCTGCGGCCGACTCGCGCGGGGGTACGCTCGGAATGAGGTCTATCCGTTCTGTATTGGGGCGGACTATGGTACTTTAAAGGTTGCGCAGGGACAAAGATTAGAAGAATATCAGGAAATTGCAGTAACCTACTGAATCGATAAATAAAATCGATGAAAAACAAAGCTACCAGGTAGTCGCGGGGGCGCACCGGAGCAGCGTAAGGGGCGCGGCGCACAGCCGCAGGAAACGCGCATGACCAAGGGGCAGGGCCTGGCAGGGCAGTAATCATCGTGGCGCAGAACACCGGCACAGACAATTTTCTCGGCCCGCGGCTGCGGGAGGGCGCATTCATCGGCGTTACCGCCATCTGCCTGTACCTCCTCATGGCGCTGCTCAGTTACAGCCCGCAGGACCCGGGCTGGTCCTCTACCGGCAGCGGCACCGCGATCAGCAATCTTGGCGGACCGACCGGCGCGGTACTGTCGGACGGCTTCTTCTCCTTGGTGGGCTACGCCGCCTACCTGTTTCCCCTGCTGCTGGCCTACCGCGCGCTCATGATCCTGCTGGAGCGGCATGAGCAGAAAGCCTTCGAGTGGACCCGTTTCGGGATGCGCGCCCTCGGGCTGGTGCTGATCATGCTGGCCGGTACCGCTCTGGCGGCCATGAACGACAGCGGCGCCTCGACCATGCCCCAGGGCAGCGGCGGCATCCTGGGACAGGTCATCGCCGGCAAATCGGTGCTGGCCTTCTCCGCGGTGGGCAGCCGCGTGCTGCTGCTGGCGGCGTTCCTGGTCGGCATCACGGCGTTTACCGAGCTCAGCTGGCTGAAGCTGATGGATCGCCTCGGCGCCTGGGGCCTGGCGGCCTACGGCGCCACCAGGGCCTGGTTGCCCAGGGCCTACGACAACTTCCAGGACAGGCGACGCCGCGAAAAGGCGGTGGAGGCGCGCAAGGAAGTCATCATCGAACACGTGGAGAAAAGGAAGAAGCGCAAGCCGCCCAAGATCAAGCCGCTGAAGCCCCCGGCGAAGAAGAGCGACAGGGTGGAACGGGAGAAACAGCAGCCGCTGTTCGAGGCCCCGGTGACCGGCGACCTCCCGCACCTCGAGTTGCTGGATGCGGAAGTGAAAGACCCTAGCCTGGGCTATTCCAACGAGGCGCTGGAGGCGCTGTCGCGGGTGCTGGAACTGAAACTTGCCGACTTCGGTGTGACCGCGGAAGTCACCGCGGTATATCCCGGACCGGTGATTACACGCTTCGAAATACAGCCGGCACCCGGCGTCAAGGTGTCGCGCATTTCCAACCTGGCGAAGGACCTGGCGCGCTCACTGGCGGTGATCAGCGTGCGCGTGGTGGAGGTCATCCCCGGCAAATCCGTGGTCGGTATCGAGATACCCAACGAGAATCGCGAGATCGTCAACTTCAAGGAGGTCCTGTCTTCCCAGGCCTTCGAGCAGTCCAAGTCGCCACTGTCACTGGCCCTCGGGCATGATATCTCCGGGCAGCCGGTGGTCGCCGACCTCGCGAAGATGCCGCACCTGCTGGTTGCGGGCACGACCGGCTCGGGCAAGTCGGTGGGGGTCAACTCCATGCTGCTGAGCCTGCTGTACAAGTCCGGCCCTGCGGACGTGCGGCTGATCCTGGTCGATCCGAAGATGCTGGAGCTGTCCGTCTACGACGGCATCCCGCACCTCCTGACACCGGTCATCACGGACATGAAAGATGCCGCCAACGGGCTGCGCTGGTGCGTGGCCGAAATGGAGCGGCGCTACAAGCTGATGGCGGCCCTGGGGGTGCGCAACCTGGCGGGCTACAACCGCAAGGTGCAGGATTCGATCAAGTCGGGCTCGCCGATCCCGGATCCGTTGTGGACGCCCGATCCCATGTTCGCGGAGACAGACGAGGAGCAGACGGCTCCCGACCTCGAGCGCCTGCCCAGCATCGTGGTCGTGATCGACGAATTCGCCGACATGATGATGATCGTCGGCAAGAAGGTGGAGCAACTGATCGCGCGCATCGCGCAGAAAGCGCGCGCGGCCGGCATCCACCTGATCCTTGCGACGCAGCGGCCGTCGGTGGATGTGATCACCGGCCTGATCAAGGCCAACGTCCCCACCCGTATTGCCTTCCAGGTCTCCTCCAAGGTCGACTCCCGCACCATCATCGACCAGGGCGGCGCCGAACAGCTGCTCGGCCATGGCGATATGCTGTACCTGCCGCCAGGCAGCGGCGTTCCCACACGGGTTCACGGGGCCTTCTGCAGCGATGACGAGGTGCACCGCGTGGTCGCAGACTGGAAAAAGCGCGGCGAACCCCTGTACATCGAGGGCCTGCTGGACGAGGGCAGCAGCACCGCGGTTACGCCGGGGGAACTTCAGGCCGAATCATCGGACGAAGATGATGAGAGTGATGCGCTCTATGACGAGGCGGTACACTACGTCACCCAGAGCCGGCGCGCGTCCATCTCGTCGGTGCAGCGCAAGCTGCGCATCGGCTATAACCGCGCCGCGCGCCTGATCGAGGCCATGGAGGCGGCCGGCGTGGTGTCCGAGATGGGCAGCAACGGCCAGCGTGAGGTCATTGCACCGCCGCCACCTGAAGCCTGACCGGGAACGATCCATGCTGCGAATATTGCGGGTACTGGGCCTGGCGCTGGCCGGCACGCTTGTGCTGTCGGCAGTGGCCGACGATGCGCCTTCCCCGGCGCAGCAGCTGGCCGCTACGCTGGGCGCCATCGAGTCGATGCAGGGGCGCTTCACCCAGCGCCAGTTCGACGAACGCGGCGAGCTGTTGCTCGAATCCAGCGGCGAGTTCCGCATGCTGCGCCCCGGGTATTTTTCCTGGGAGATACAGTCGCCCGACAGCCAGATTGTCATTGCAAACCCGCAACACCTGTGGCACTACGACAGGGACCTCGAGACGGCCACGCGCCGGCCGGTAACCGAAGAGGGGGAACTGGCGCCGCTGAAAATCCTCGGCGGCGACCTCGACAGCCTGCACAGGCGCTTCGACATCGAGGCGGCAGCCGGGGGCGGGTTCGTGCTGCGACCCAGGGAACCCGGCCTGGGCTTCAGGCAGCTGCAGGTAAGCCTGGAGGGCCCGCTGCTGGCCAGCATGCAGGTGACAGACGATGCCGGCCAGCAGATCAGCATCGAATTCCTCGAGGTGCGCGGCGATGCCGGGCTCGTCGCAGCGGATTTCAACTTCACGCCCCCGCCGCACGCGGACGTGTTCTACCATGACCGGTGACCTGTTCGACGGGTCGCCGGACACGACGGTTTACCAGCCACTCGCAGCGCGGCTGCGCCCGGCGTCGCTAGAGGATTACACCGGACAGCGTCACCTGCTCGACGAGGGCAGGCCGCTGCGCCGCGCCATCGACAGCGGCCAGCTGCACTCCATGATCTTGTGGGGCCCGCCGGGAACCGGGAAGACCACGCTGGCGCGACTCGCGGCGCTGAAGGCCCAGGCGGTCTTCCTGCAGATATCCGCCGTCCTGTCCGGCGTGAAGGAGATACGCGAGGCGATCTCCAGGGCACAGCAACAGCGCGCGCAGGGCGTGGACACGGTGCTGTTCGTGGACGAGGTCCACCGGTTCAACAAGTCCCAGCAGGACGCCTTCCTGCCCTATGTCGAGGACGGCACGCTGATATTCATCGGCGCCACCACGGAGAACCCGTCCTTCGAGCTCAACAATGCGCTGCTTTCAAGGGCCCGGGTGTACAAACTTCGCTCCCTCGAGCGCGATGATCTGCTGCACGTACTGCAGCGCGGGCTCGCGGAGCTTGGGGCCGCCTACAGCGCGGACCAGGACAGCCTGGAGGCCATCGCCGGCCACGCCGACGGCGACGCGCGGCGCGCGCTGAACCTGCTGGAACTGGCCGCCGACCTCGCCGCGAACGGCAGGATCAGCACGGGCACGCTGGAGGAGGTGCTGCAGGGCTCGCTGCGCCGCTTCGACAAGGGGGGTGACGACTTCTATGACCAGATCAGCGCGTTGCACAAGGCGGTGCGCGGCAGCTCCCCGGACGGGGCGCTGTACTGGTTCTGTCGCATGCTCGACGGCGGCTGTGACCCGCTGTACATCGCCAGGCGTGTCGTGCGCATGGCCAGCGAGGACATCGGCAACGCCGACCCCCGCGGGCTGACGCTGGCACTGGAAGCGTGGCAGGTCCAGGAGCGCCTGGGCAGCCCGGAGGGCGAGCTGGCTATCGCCCAGGCCATCGTCTACCTCGCCTGCGCCGCCAAGAGCAACGCGGTGTACAGCGCCTATAACGCGGCCCGCAAGCTGGTGGCGCGAAGCGGCAGCGAGGAGGTTCCGCTGCACCTGCGCAATGCGCCGACCAGTCTGATGAAGGAGATGGAGCACGGCGCGGATTACCGCTACGCCCACGACGAAGAAGATGCCTATGCCGCCGGCGAGAGCTATTTCCCCGAGTCGCTGCGGGATGAGCGCTTCTACTTCCCGGTGGATCGGGGCCTGGAGGCGAAGATACGCGACAAGCTGGATTACCTGCGCACGCGCGACAAACAAAGTACAATACGCCGCTACGACTGAAGCAGCTCGCCGGCGCGCATGAAATACCTCATCTTCATCGCCCTGGGTGGCGCAACCGGCGCTCTAGCCAGGCATTTCCTGGCCAACTGGGTGCACCAGGCCTGGGAGGGGAGCGTTCCACTGGGGACGTTCCTCGTCAACATGGTGGGCTCATTCGCCATCGGGATCGTCTACGTCGCCATAGTCGAGCGCCAGGCGATCCACGCGGACTGGCGCGGGGTGCTCATGGTGGGCTTCCTCGGGGCGTTCACCACGTTCTCGACCTTCTCGCTGGAGACCATCACGCTGCTGGAGTCGGGCAGGCTGGCCGCCGCGGTGCTGTATATGCTCGGTAGCGCCGTGCTGTGCGTGGTGATGGCGGGTTCGGCAATGCAACTGGCCCGGCTGTTGCTGTGACGCAGGCGGCCAGCGCGACGGCGCAAACTCTCGTTTAGTGGTAAAG
>JAWVYG010000003.1:0-16211 GCA_033722815.1 Halioglobus sp. | reverse complement strand
GAGCTGCGGCGTACGGCCGATGGCTGGCGGATTGCGCGCCGCGCCTTTAACCTGCTGTGGACACAGACCAGCCGCATCGACGACGCGTGAGGGCCGGCAGTGCCCGCCAGGCCGCTGGCGCTGGCATTGCAATTTCCGCCGCTGTCGATACAGTGCCTGTGGGCGCCGCTGACGCCGCTACTCTATCCACCATCGGGGGCAACGATCCACCACAATGCCGGACACCATCACCGCAGCGCTGCTGACGCTCAGCCCCGGCGACGGCCGCGTTGAGGCATGCAATACGGCCGCGGCGCAGCTGCTGGGCCTTGCGCCGGACGATGTGCGCGGTGTCTCCTGGAAAAAAGTCCTGCAAACCGATCGCGATACGCGCAGCGCGCTGGAGCAGGTACTGCGCTCTACGCGCCCGGTCCACCTGCCGCCATTCCTGCTGCAACCGGCTGCCGGTACCGAGCTGGCAGTTGCCGGTATGTACCTCGCGGGCGCCGCGGCAACCGCTAGCGCCAGCCTGCTGTTGTGGCCGGCGTTTAGCGACGATGCCGTGCGGTTTGAGAATCCACCCGCAGGCGGGGACGTCCTCGCGGTGCTGGGCGTGGATCGCATACGCATGTCAGCGGGACCGCAGGCGGTGGACGAGTTGATGCGGGCGATCAGGCACAACCTGGTACAGATCATGCGGCCCGCGGACGGGTTGTCCGACGTTAGCGGCACCTCGCTGGTGCTGGTTTTGCGCTCCCTCGATACGCAGGGCGCGAAAGACGTGTGTCGCGCCATGCTGTCGCACCTGCACCGCGCATTGCGCAAGTCGGGCTCCGTTGGCGCGCCGGCGCGGCTGCGCGTGGGTCTGGCCGCGGTGGCTCCCGGGCGCCCGCTGCTGGGCGCACTGCTCGCCGCGGACCGGGCCATGCAGCAGGCCCGCGTGAGCTGGGCCTCGCAGCAGGTTCGCATCGAGGATGCGGCGGATTTCCTTTACCTGGTGGGTGACGCCGTCGTGGGGGGTGGGATCTTCGGTGGCAGGGGCGACGTATCCGCGCAGCGCGCGGTGCAGTCCCGCGCCCCGGCCGTCTCGCCTGACATGCCGCCGCCCATCCAGCCCATGGAGCGGGATATCGAGGGCTATGTTACCGATAACATGGAGGGCGCCGTCGACCAGGCGCTGTTCCTCGCCCGTGTCGATCTGCCGGTGGCGATTATCGGTCCCGCGGGTACCGGCAAGATGTACGTGGCCCGCGTGCTGCACGAAGCGACCGGCGCGGCGGCGGACATGCTGGTACAGCTGGATTGCCGCGAGTTCCGCGGTCGCAAGCAGGCCGAGGCCGCGATTGCCAGGGAGTTGTCGCGCGCCCGGGGCAGGACGCTCGTCTTCAAATCGCCACACCTGATGAATGCCGACGCCCAGCGCAAGCTGGCGCGGCAGATCAGTTCGCGCACTCTCGCCGATGTCAGTCCGCCGCGTGCGCTCGCGCAGGTCAAGTTTGTCGCGCTGTTTCCCCAGCCGCTGCCGCGGCTGATACGAAAAGGCGAACTGACGGAGGCGTTGGCGAGCGTATTTGCCGGATTCCCCATCAACGTCCCGCCCATAAAGGATCGCAAACAGGCCGTGCTGCGCTGGGCGCACAAGATACTCGGCCAGGAGGGTGTGAGGCGCGACCGGGATATGAAAGGTTTCACCCCGGATGCCGAGCAGGCGATGCTGATCTACGACTGGCCCGGCAATATCAGCGAGATGCGCCAGTGTATCCGCGACGCCATGGACAAGACCGACAAGAACTGGCTCACGCCCGTGGATCTCGGCCTGTTCGAGGGAATAGACCCCGAAGGCTCGTCATTCGTGCCCGAATCCGTGCCGTTCCTGGCCGGGGCGCAGGCTGCCGACAGCCCGTCCGACACCTACACGCCGACGACCCTGGAATCGCTCGATGTCGCGCTCGGCCAGGCGGTCGCGGGTATGCTCGAGCTGGATGCGCTCAAGCCCATCGGCACCTGGCTGGACGACGAACTCGTTTTCGCCGTTTTCGAACGCTATCGCGGTGACCTGCCCAAAAGCGGCGAGTTCCTGCATACGAAGCCGCGCAATATCGGGCGCTGGATGCCGAAAATCGAGCAGCGTGAAGAAGAGCGCAACAATAGTGCGCTGTGGCAAACGCCCCGCAGGCTGCTGCGGGAGTGGGTTCGCGAATCGCCACAGCTGGACGAATCGCCCATGCTTTTGCTACAGGGCAAACTGTTGGCGCATATCGAGGAGCAGGCCGGCGGCCTGAGTTCGGCCAGGCGGGCCACGATTCTCGGGGTCTCCACGCCCACCTACCTGAAACGCCTGAAAGAAATGTCAGGCGCCTGACAATACGCTAAGCTGCAAACAGGGGGCCAGCATGGCAGAACGACAGGGCGAAAACGCCTCACAGCAGGCCGGCGCAGACACCGGGCAGCGCGGCAAGACGGTGGAGCAGTACGCGCAGGAGTTCGAACAGCTGATGGACGCTGAGTTGCCCGTGTCCCTGGGCTTTTCGGCGCGACTGAATATGCTGTGGGACCTGGCCGGGGCGGCGCCGCCGCAGGCCGAGGGGCGGGTGATCAGCGTGATGGCCATCAACCGCCAGTGGCGCGAGAAAGAGGTACGCAAGTGGCTTACACGGGACGTCCTGCCGCCGCGGCTGGACCTGCACAATATGGTCAAGTTCCTCGTCGCGCAGCTCGATGAGGGCCAGGATGTCTCGAGGTGGGAAGCGTTCCTGGTCTACGGATCACCCATCGTGTCCTCGCCGGTGAGCGGCGCCATGTACCGCGAAGACCAGACCCGCAGGGAGATCGCTTCCACGATCTTCGCGCAGATTACCGACGAGTTCGGCATTCCACCCTCCGCCTACGACGCCGACCAGGTGTTCCAGCGCTGTCTCACGTTGATGCACAAGTTCAACATCTATGAACTGCGCGACTTCCAGTCCGGTCATCTCGAGCCGTTCAAGAATTACATGTTCCCGGCGCAGTGAGAACGCCGTCACAGTTTGTCCCTGCGGTGCGATTTGTGTCACAGAATTTATGCCGGCGCTGACAGCAGGCGTGCGGCCCTGCGCACCCCGTCAATACTTTTTGCCGGTATCGCAAGCGCTCTGGTAATTTTCCCTACTCCTCTCCAAATATCTGAAAAAACAAGGGTTTGAAGCACCCCAATAGCTCGCCACACGGCGTTGTCGCGCCCGAATAGTTCACTTTCTCTAGAAAACTCCAGTTTTAGCTTGAAGCAAAATGCCCCGCTACAAATACTGTAACGGCACATGAATTGCGCGAATAAAAACTCTGCGTAACTGATAAACAGACGAGGGCGAACATGAGCAACGGAACTGAAGAGATGGACATCAGCGGTGTAAAAATCGCAGTTGTCGATGACGCCAAAACCATACGAATGATGATGTCGCATACGCTGCGCAACATGGGTTGCGAGGTGGAATGTGCCGAAGACGGCTACAAGGCGCTGGGTATGCTGCGCCGCTTCAAGCCGGACATCATTTTCCTCGATATCACGATGCCGGAACTGGACGGTTACCAGACCTGCTCGCTGATCCGCAATGCCGAGGACACGCGTGACACGCCAGTGATCATGCTGTCGTCGTCGGACGGTATCTTCGATATCGCGAAGGGCCAGGCGCGCGGCGCCACCGCCCACGTGACGAAGATTCCGCCGGAAACGGTGTTGCGTGAGTTGATCTACAACCACACCGGACGCCGGGTAGCGGCCTAAGTCATGAGCGCCACCGCACTACAGTCCCTGGAGCTGATCGAACGCCTGTACGCCGAGAGTGGCGTGGCAGCGCCCAAGCTCGAGGAACAATCCATGCGCTGGGTAGGCACCTCGCTCGGGATAGCGGGCGTACCGCTCCTGGTCGGGGAGGGCGAGCTCGAGGAAATTGTCGAGACTCCGCCTGTCACGCCGATCCCGGGAACCAAGCCATGGGTGATGGGTGTCGCTGCGTACAAAGGCGGCTTGCTGCCAGTTTTCAGCGGAGACGTTCTGTTCCGTAATCGCGCCTATACAGGACGTGTTCGCGATTACTGCATGGTTATTCGTCGCCCGGGTGTTTACTTCGGTATCACCCTGAGTCACGTAGAACGAGACCTCCGCCTGCCCATCGAGGATCGCATTGTGGACCACCCCGTCGATCCCGATTTCGCCAAATTTACTCTGGGTGGATTTATGTACAAGGGCGAGTTTCTCGCCGTACTGGATATAGACACTTTAGTAGCGGACGAAGAAGTCGCCGATGCTTCCGCCGCAAGGAATTCTTCGATAGAGGGTGAAAACGATGAGCAATAAGATGAAGAATCGTGCATCCAGTATCTGGGTCATTGTCATGACCGTTGGAATACTGGGCTGCCTGGGCGGTGTCATGTACACCTTTTTCATGATCCAGCAGGAAACCGGCCAGGAGGGCGATCACCGCCTCGCGGCACAGCAGATGCGCCTGATCACTCAGCAGATCGCTTCCAATGCGCGTGCCACGGCCGAGGGTGAGGCCTCCAGCTTCGAAGAGCTGAAGAACAACGTCGGCAGCTTCACGATGGAGTTGACCCAGATGCAGTCCATTGGCCTGACGTCTGAGCTCAACCGCATCAAGAAGCGCTGGACGCCTGTGCTGGACTCTTCGCGCACCCTGATTGGACACGGCGCGCAGACGGTATTCCTGCACGACGTATCCAACGAGCTGGAGCAGAATATCAAGCCTATCCAGAGCGAGTTCGCCGAAGTCGTCGACATTCTGCGCGATGAGCGCGTGTCTGCCGAGACGATCGTCGCCGCACAGAAGACGCTGTGGCTCACCGAGCGTATCGGCCGCAACATCGAGAAGATCCTCGCCGGTGGCGAAGAAAGCCAGGCGGCCGCGGACGAGTTCCGCACCGACGCCGCCGACTTCATGCGCGTAGTCGATGCCCTGAACAACGGCAGCCGCGTGATGGGGGTCAACAAGATGCGCGACGCCGACGCTATCGAGTCCGTGCGCTCGGCCTCCGAGATGTTCGCGGTGGTGTCCACTTCTATCGAGCAGATTGCCAGCGCCTCTCCGGAGATGCGCGAGGCGGCGATTGCCCGCGAGGCGATCATCCGCGACGTGGATGGACTGACCGACGCCGTATCTGCCCTGGAGCCCGCCATTGAAAAGATGATGGTGGCGCGCCTGGGCGACCGCGGCACCCTGATGATCATGTTTGGCCTCCCGGCGCTCGTGTCGGTAGCCATGCTGGTCTTCATGTATCGCACACAGCGCGGCCGCGTCGAGTATACCGAGCGCGGTGTAGCGGATATTAACGGCGCACTGGTCAAGATCTCCCACGGTGACCTGACCGTGCAAGTACCCGAGAACAATGAACTCACCCGCGAGATTGCCAGGGAAATCAATCTCTCGACCGAGCGTCAGCGCGAATTGATTCGCAACATCAAGACGCCGTTCGAAGTCTCCAAGAAGGAGATCACGGAGATAGGCGTTTCAGCCCAGGGCCAGGTGGACAAGGGCCGCAAGCTGACGCGTGCGGTAGCCGACTCGATTGCCGCTACCACGGAAATGGTGCGCACCTCCGAGAAGATCAAGGCATCTACCGCAGAGGCCGCGAGCACTTCCGAGCGCAACAGGCAGCGGGTATCGCAGGGTTACGAGCTGACCAAGGACATGTCCAAGGCTTCGGCCGACGTGCGGGAGGCGGTACAGGAGACCTCGAAGTCCGCCAAGCGCCAGGGTGAGCTGATTCAGTCAGTGACCGCGGCGGCGGAATATATCCAGGCGCTGAACACCAAGATCTCGGTTGTTGCAATCAACACCCGGATCGAGGCCGAGAAGGCCGGTGAGCACGGTCGTCCCTTCCTCGGTATTGCCGAGGCGATCGGTGACCTGCTGCGTGAGGCCGAGGAAGAGGGTCGGAAGATTATCTCCGAGGTGCGCATGCTGCAGAACCTGTCTGCGGACAACCTGGCGAGTATGGAAAACACGGTGGGAACGGTTGTAACCATCCTGGAATACATCGACCGCCTGGACAGCTCACTGGAGGAAATCAACGCCGGTTCGTCCGCGATCACCTCGATCATTAACTCTGTGGACGACGCCGCCGGCCAGTCTGCGGATACGGCGCGCCAGATGAACAGCGCCATGGACGAGATTCGCGAGCGTAACCTGGATATCAGTGAGTACAGCGAATCGACACAGGTCGGTGTCAGCAGCCTGCAGGATTCCATGCGCAACGTGGCCGAGAGCCTCAGCCAGTTCAAGATTGAAGGCGATGCCAGCGGTGCCGACGGCGACGTCAACCTGGCGTCTGTAGAGAGTCTCAAGCAGATACAGGGTGCGACCAAGCTCTATCGCGAGCAAGAAATGAGCGCGATGGAAACAACTGAGGAAACCAGGGAGTCCGCGTAAGCGGCCTCCATCCTGGATTCACAGCTTAACGGGAGGTTGGAAAAGTGAACAAGAAGCCAGACATCGTGTCTCTCAAGTGGGTCTCCGGGCTGATGTGCGCCCAGGCCGACAGCGCCGAGACGGCACTGGTCGAGTACAGCAACGACCCCGCCAGGAAAGAGGCGCTGCTGCGTTGCATGTGGGCGGTACACCAGATCACCTCCACGCTCAAGGCACTTGGCATGCACAAGGCGGAGATGCTGACACTGGAGATGGAGCGCAGTCTCAACTTCATCTACAAGGGTAAGCTCACCGGTGAACGTCGCAAGCTCGCCATGGGCGGGCTCATGCAGGCACTGAAAGTGATCCCTGCCTACCTGGAACACACCCAGGAAGTGCGTATCGATACGGGTAGGGGCCTTGACCAGTACGTCAACGACCTGCGCCGCTGGTCCGGCCAGAAGCCGCGTCCCCGCGCCTACTTCTTCTACATGGACATCGACGCGGAAACCGGAATTACGCAGGACGCGTCGCCCGCCTCCGACGAGGAGATCAAGGCGCGCGCCAACGTGCTGCTGGCCCCGTTCCTGGAGATGGCCAAGCAGGGCCTGCGCAGGCGCAAGGTCGGCGAGAGCATGAAGACCGTCGCGCGGATTGCGCGCAAGATGCAGATTCTTTTCGCCGGTACCAGCTCGGAGCGCTTCTGGTTCGCCATGATCGGCCTTTGTGAGGGTATCGCGGCGGGCCTGATCGTGCCCGACGAGTGCCTGGCGCAGATCTTCAAGGCCGGTGCGTTCAGCATCAAGCATGCCCGCGAGAGTGGCAACGCGATCGACGATTCCATCGACTACGATGGCTACCTGCAGCAGATGCTGTATTACATCGCCACCTGCCGCTCCAAGCCGGTACACATCGCCGCCATTCGCGAGGCCTTCGGCATCAGCGACAACATGGTTGCAGACCAGAGCCACGGCCTGGTGCACAGCGACGCCATCATCATCTCGATCAACGGCGCGATGGAGCGACTCAATGGCGTCATAGAGTTCCTCAGCGGCTCGAACCCCGGCAGTGACAGCGAGGCGCTCGAGGACGCGCTGGAGGCGCTGGAGGCTGCCGAGACCCGCCTGATTGCCGCGGGCCAGATCGCCCATGGCGATTCCCTGGCGGAAGTGCGTGAGCGCTTCCAGTCTGCCTTCCAGGGCGAGGGCGGCGCGACCGGCGTGGACAAGATCGTACGCCCCATCGTGGACATCGTTTACGACCTCGAGCACAAGCTCAAGCACGGCCTGGGCAGCTCGGTCTCCGGCCGCGACTTCGAACTGCGCGAGAGCGTGGTCACGGCGACGTTCAGCAAGATGGGCCTGATTGAGAACCATCTGCACCAGATCCTGCGCCGCAAGTCGCTCAAGAGCGCGCTGGACAAGAAGCCCACGGACCTGATGAGCACGATCGCGCTCACCACGGCGCTGCAGCGCTACCTGAACAAAACGGACCAGGGCCACGAGGAGCTGCGCCAGGTCGTTCGCGATGCCGACAATGGCGAGGCGGACCTCGACCAGCTGTACAGCCTGGCCAAGGACTTCCTCAACGAGCAGGAGAGCATCCCGGACCGCAAGGCGATCGAGGACTCGCTGCACCTGCTGGACGAGATTACCGGCGCGCTGAATTTCGCCGGGATGGACCGCGAGAGCCAGATCATACAGGGTTGCCACCGGTGGCTGAGCGCCGCCAGTGATGCCGGCGCCGTGCGCGAGGACGAGGCATTCCGCTGCTTTGCCGACGCCTTTGCGCAGATTGAAATGCACATGCAGCGCTCGCTCATCGATCCGCTGGACGATACGTCCCACATGATCGCCCTGGCCGAGCAGTGCGTCGCGCAGCTGGAGAAGCAGATTGAGCAGCTTTCCCCCGGGAGGCAGACCAGCCCGGTCGTCAGCGTCGATTCCATGCAGGAGTCGGAAGCGCCGCTGGTGGAAGACGGCGACATACCCCCCGAGTTCCGCGAGGTGTTTATCGAGGAATCCGAGGAAATTGTCACCGAGCTGGCCAGGCTTACCGCCGAGTGGCTGAACGAACCCGAGGTCAACGAGGTGCTGCGCGATATCCGTCGCCACTTCCACACCTTCAAGGGCAACGGGCGCGCCGTGGGCGCAAACATCCTGGGCGAGCTGGGCTGGGCGGCGCAGGACATGCTGGATCGATCTCTCGACGGCGAACTGGAGCCCGGTGCCGGTGTACAGCACCTCGTCAGCGAGGTCGTCGATGCCCTGCCGGCGCTGGTGGAGTCGTACAGCAAGGATGAGGGCCCGGACGTCGAACGCATTCGACAGCTGACCAACCAGTGTTTCGCCATGGCTGCCGCCGGATCGATGGACCCGGTCGCCGATGGTGGTGCGGGGACAGGTGACAGCACCATGGAGCCTATGTCGCACTAGCGGGCGGTTTCTTCAGCTCTGAACGAAGGAGAACAATAATGCATACGGACAAAGATCTCGCTGCCGCGAATAGCAGCGAGGGGCCCGAGAAACAGGAGGATATCCAGGAGGAGAACCTTGAATGGCTCCTGGATATGGAGGACTCCGAGCCCGAGGACACTCTCTTCGCCGTGGAAGGCGACGAGTACGAGGACACGGGGCTGAGCGCCTTTGAAGCGCAGGTTGCCGCGCGTCCGATGACCCGGGGCAATGACAAGGGCGATGACCTGGACAACTACGTCGCCGAGGAGATCGTCATTTCCTCGGACGCCGCATCCAACGATATCTTTGGGTCGGCCGAGGTTGAGGAGGAGGAGCAGGTGCAGGAGGACGAGTCCGGCGGCGAAGAGTCGATGGCCATCGACTTCACCCGCCGCGATGACGCGCACTCTGCCGCGCGGGCCCGCAGCCTCGACGAGGGCGCCGATGTCCTGGGCCTCGAGTCTGAAGACGATATCGGCGATATGCCGCTGGCCATCCAGCGGGTCAAGAGCGCCCCGCGGAAGAAGAAGCGCGCTGTGAAGGTTGCAGCCGCTGCGGCAGAGCAGGAGCAGTCTGCCGTCGCCGCCGAGAAGACCGCGGCCGAAACCATGGTAGACGAGAGCACGGTCATCACCAGCAGGGCCTCGACAGAAGCCCTGGATGACCAGCTTGTCAGCACCGCGATGACCGATTCGCAGTCGCTGGCGACCGCGGTGGGCGGCGACATTGCGACCACACCCGGCGATTCCGAGGAATCCGCTCCGGCACTGTCGGACCTGGACGAGGCACCCACGCCGACCCAGGTCGCAGATCCGCAGCAGCCTGCGGTCGCCAATGAGGGTGAGGAAGAGTCACCGCTGGTCGCTGCACAGGATGCCGAGGCTCCCACTTTCGAAGGGGTGGAGTCGCAGGCACAGGAGCTCACCCTGGAAGATGCGCTGGACGATCTCGAAATCGAGGCGGTCGCCGGGGAAGCAACCGCAGCAGGCATCGAGAACGACCTCGACCTGGAATTCGACGACAGCTTCGGCGATCTCGACGACCTGTCGATAGAAACGGGGTCGGCAGTTGCCGACCTGGACGACGACCTTGACCTGGGAGCCGATGACGACCTGGTGCTGGAATTCGACGACACTATCGACGGACTCGAGGAACTGTCCGCTGAGGTTGCGGCGGAGCCGGCCCAGACCGCGGACGAGGCGCCGGCAGTTGCGCAGGACGACCTCGAACTGGAATTCGATGACCTGTCGGCGGAAGCCGCGTCACCGCTGGAGTATCCTGTTTCCGCAGCGCCGGACAATGCTGCGGACGACCTCGAACTCGAGTTCGAAGACAGCCTCGGTGACCTGGATGATCTGCAACTGGAAAGCGCCGGCGAGGTCGCTGCCTTCGAGGACGAGTTGTCCGACGAGGCATCCGAGGACATGTCGATCGACTTCGAGAGCTCCCTCGGTGACCTGGATGAACTCCCGGAGCTGGAGGAAGAGCTGGTTGCCAGTGAGGACGCGCAAGAAACGGACGTCGCCCCAACGGTTGGCCAGCTGGAGGACCTGGCGCTGCAAAGCGTGGTACAGCTGCCGGTGGTACAACTCGAGCTACAGAGCGCCGCGGATCGGCGCAAGACCGAGCTGGGTATCGCCGAAGTACAACTCGATGTAGAGGTAGTGCAGGCGACTGTCGAGCAGGACGTCCAGGATCGCCTCGGTGCGGGCTTCGCCCCGGTAACCGAGGTGCTCAACGAGCTGCCCGCTGCGTTGCACGGATTGCCCGGCGGAGAGCTGGAGAGCATCTTTGTGCGCATCCTCGACGGGGAGGAGAACCGCAACGGCCTGTTCCGTGAAACGGCTTGCGCACCTGCCCCATCCAGCGACATAAACGTCACTACCGAGGACGTTCCCGGGGCGGCTGCGACTGCCGACGAGGAAGTGGACGGTTTTGGCGAAGACATCTTTGGCGACGACCTCGACGATGATTTCAGCGATGAGCTGGATCAGGAGGGTGCCGGTTTTTTTTCCGATGTCGACGCCGCGTTCGCGGCGCTTTCTCAGCCGGAAGAGGCGGAAAGCGACGAGATCTGTGGCGTCGACTTGCAGGAATTTGGCGCAGAAAGTGACGCTGAAGACCCTGTTGCTGAAGTTGACGAGGAAGAAGTAACAGCGCCGAAAGAGGTGCAGGAACAGGTTCAGGATCCGGTCGTGGCCTGCGAGGCCGAGGAGGAAGAGCCGGTTCCTGTCCACGAAGAGGTCGTGACAGCGGACGTCGACGGCTCCGACCTGAGCTGGTGTATACCGCAGGACATCGAGTTCAGCTACACCAGCCAGAGCGGCGGCGAGATCTTCGCGGATTTCCTCGATGCGTTTATCGAGGAGGGATCGGCGGAGATCGAGAAGCTCGAGGACCTGGTGAGCGAGTGGGAGAAAGACGTCGCAAACGAGGATATCTTCGCCGAGGTCGGCCGCACGCTGCACACCGTAAAGGGTATCGCCAAGGGTGTTGGCCTGCAGCGCTACGGCACACTCATTCACAACTTCGAGACGCTGCTGGAAGCGCTGCCGCGGCCGGAGTCGGATGGCGAGCAGAAGTACTTCCGCATCGTCAACGTCTGGCTGGACGCTGTCGTGCGCGGCATCGAGTTCGTGCAGCAGGAGCGCCAGGATATCGCCAGCGAACTGCCGGCAACCAACCGCGGCCAGGACGCCGGTGAAGCGTCCGCGGAGGCGGCGCCGACGAAGCAGTCCGCGCCGGCAAAGCAGGCTGGCAGCGCATCGGACGAGCAGGAGAAGAAACGCGATCAGCAGCTTGCGGACGAGGGCGCGAAAGCGCTCGGCGCGCAGCAGTCGGTGCGTATCACTTCGGAAAAGCTCGACCACCTGATGAACCTGGCCAGCCAGACGCAGCAGTTGTGTGTGCGTGCATCGCAGACAACCAGCCGCAGCAAACGCTCTACCGGCGAGCTGCAGGGTCGCCTGTCGTCCGTGCGCACCCATATCGGCAAGATCGCGGACCGTGCACTGCTCAGCGTCAACGCCCGGGGCGGCAGTTCGACGCGGGAACTGGACGCGCTGGAGATGGACCAGTACTCCGAGCTGCAGGAAGCGGCAAGTATCCTGCGCGAAGGCGTGGAAGACCTGGCGGACCTCGTCGACGTGGTGAGCCGCCAGAACACCCAGTTGGAGGCCTTGCTCAATCAGCAGTCCTCGGTCATCTCCAGTATCTCCTCCACCATCCAGGGTGCACGCGTGGTGCCCGTATCGCGGCTGATGCCCGGCCTGCGCCGCATCGTGCGCACGGTCAGTACCGACCTGGGCAAGGTGGTGAGTTTCAGGGTGCTGAACGAGGTTGGCGCACTGGACAGGGATCACTACGCGCGCCTGCAGGTTGCGCTCGAACACATGGTGCGCAACGCGCTGGACCACGGCCTGGAGTCACCGGACGCGCGTCTCGCTGCCGGTAAGCCGGAAGCCGGGCGCATCACGGTCGATGTGCGCAAGTCCGGCGGCGACTACATCATTCGCCTCGCTGACGACGGTCGCGGCATCGACCCGGACCATATCCGGGAGTCCGCCTACAAAAAGGGCCTGGATATCGATGTGGAGGCGCTGTCCGATGAAGAGGCCATGCGTCTCATTTTCTACAAGGGATTTTCCACCGCCAGCCAGCTGAGTGAAATTTCCGGTCGTGGCGTCGGCATGGACATTGTGCTGAGTGAACTGCAGCAGATCGGCGGCGACATCCAGATCAAGTCGACGGTCGGTGAAGGCACCACCTTCGAGGTGCGCATTCCCTCCAGTGTGACGGTGAACGGCGCCCTCATGGTAACGGCCGGTGACAACTCGTACGCCATTCCGCTAAACGGCCTGGTCGCGGTAGACCAGGTGCCGGCCGCGGAGTACTTTGCCGCGGTACAGAACGGCGGCACGCTGACACTGTCCGACCTGGACTGCGAACCGGCCTACCTCGCCACGCTCTGCCAGGGCGTTGCCCTGCCGGAGGAGTCGTTCTGGGGCCCGTTCGTGCCGGTCATCATCGCCGGCTCCGAGGATTGCCACATGGCGATAGCCATCGACAGTGTCGAGGAAGCGCTCGAGCTGGTGGTGCGTTCGCTGGGCACGCAGTTCTCGACGGTACCCGGCCTGGCCGGGGCCGCCACTACCGCCGACGGTGAAGCCATTGTCGCGCTGGACCTGAACCTGCTCGTCGAGAGCGTCGGCTCCGAGGGCAGTGCGCAGGTCGCCGTCGATGGCGACGTGGACGGCACTCTGCTAGCGCTCGTTGTGGACGACTCCAGGACGCAGCGCATGGTTGCCACGAGCCAGCTCGACACGGTCGGCGTCGAAACCGTCACCGCGGAGAACGGCCTGGTCGCCATCGATTTGCTCAACGCGACGCATCGACTGCCGGATATCGTCCTGCTCGACGTGGAAATGCCCGTCAAGGACGGCATAGAAACGCTGCGCGAGATTCGCAAGTCGCAGCGTTACGGCCACATCCCGGTGATCATGGTGACGTCGCGCACGGGCGCGAAACACCGTGCGCTGGCCAAGGAGGCGGGCTGTAACGCGTACATGGGCAAGCCATTCAATTTCCCGGCCCTGGTGGAGCAGATCAACGTGCTCACGGGCCATAACCTGCAGCTCTCCTAGAGGAGCCTGACCATGTCAGAAAGCACCGCGACATCCTGTGTGCTCATTCCGTGCTCCGAGACGGAGCGCTGGGCCGTGCCGCAGGCGTGCCTGGCGGAGATACAGGTGGTCAACTCGACGTCTGAAGATCCGCCGCCCGCAATTTCCTGGCGCGGCCGCGAGGTACCCGTGCTGGATCGCGGCGAGGGTGGGGAAGTGCCCTGGGCGGAGCGCCGAATCGGCACCGGCCTTGTGGCGATTTTCCTCGGCCGCGAAGAGAGCGAATGCGAATACTGGGGCGTGGCCATCCGCGGCCAGGGCCTCACGGTGGCCTCGCTGGTGCCGGCAGATATCAACGATGCCTCGAGCGAGGCCGCGGACGATGCGTCGTCTGCGTTCATATACAACGACGTTCTCTATCAGGTGCCCGATCTCGATGGATTACAGAAACACATTGCCGCCAACCTGGCAGCAGCCTGAGGCCCGACGGAGGAATAACGTGCATTTGGATGAAATTGTCAGCTGGATCGATCGAGCGTTCGGGCCTGAGAACATGGACAACTACCGCGCCGGACTGGACGGGGATGTGCATGCGTTACGGGAGGTGCTGGGCGAAGACGGCTTCCAGCGCTATTTCCGCGACCAGGTTAACCGGCAGATTATCCGTGACTACCTGACCAACGCGGTCGTGCTGGGTGTGATTACCGAGGGCGGCCTGGCGGCCTTCGCCGCCGATATTGCCACCGAGGAGGGCAGGGCGACACTGGCGCTGTACATGCTCATGAGTTCGGTCGACGACGCCCGGGATCTGCTTCCGGCGAGTGGGGAGTTGCAACCCCTGGCCCCGCAATCACCGACACCGGGAGACCGCTCCCACATCAAACTGGTGCCCCGCTAGCGGGCGCCTGCCGCGGCGCGCCCGGCGCGCGCCACCTATCCCCTGTCACCCCTTCCCGGGTCCTCTAACGGCCCAGGATACCCTGTCGTATCTTAAAAAAATGGCGCTTTAAGTCAAATATGGGCGAAAACTGCCTATTAAAATATAAAATATGGCATATAAATAAATAAAAAATAATATATAAGAAAAATATGGCACTTTAGGGATTGTTCCGCCTCCCTCCCGGACCTATAACTGATCCCACGCCGCGCAAAAAGGAGCGGCACGGCCGGGGAAGCCCAAGTAGGTACCTCAAACCGAAAGGGGCGCATGTCGGCTGGAAACCAACAAAAAAACAGGGGATTTACGAGGTAAAGAGCCATGTTGACAATAACGCCCACCGCAGTAATGGACGCCGCGCCCGAACAGGGTACCGAAGTCTTCGCCGTCATCGAGGGCAAGAAAGTTTTCCTGCCTGCAGACGCCAAGTACGTGATGCAGGATCGCCGCGGCATCTGGTACTACAGCACGCGCAAACCGCGCCCGAAAGAGGGCGACTGGACCCCGAACAAGACCAGCATCTCCTGCCGCACCGAGCAGGGCTATGTCCGGGCCCTCAAGACCGAGACCCGGGTCGAGTGGCTGCAAACCTGCCAGCGCACCGTGCGCATGGTCAGGGATCACTCGGAAAACCGCCGCCGCCCCGCCGACGACTGATAACAAGCTCCGCCTGCAAAGACATGCCGCGCGTCCCACTCCTGGCGCGCGGCATTTCTTCATCTGCGGCATGCAGGCCGACCTGCCACTCCTGCGCGATCGCGCGTCTGCCGTGCACAGTTGCGGGGCGGTACGCTGCCCCGCGCGGCTACAGGGTCAGCAGGCGGTAGGGCTCTGAGCCGTCCCAGGCTGCCGCCTCGGCGGAGCAGCGCTGGTACTCCCGCAAAAAGCCGTCGTCATGGGGCATCAGCTCGATGGCGAGGCCGTTCATGGCCGGCGAACTCATATAGACATAGGCGGTGTCCGGGGCAGGCACGATGCGGCCGGTCTCGTGCTGGCCCCGCGCCTCGCACTGCGCGATGGCCTGCTGCATGTCCGGCACCATGTAGGCGATCTGCTGCAACGCCTGTGCGTCCTCCCTGCTCCGGTAGAAATAACTGTAGGGCGAGGGCTGGTCATTGGTCTGGTGGATCAACTCGATCTGCACGCCCTGGTGATAGGCCAGTCCCACGCTCATGACAATGTCGTTGTCCTGGCCGTCGACGAGCGCCCGACAGGCCACGTTGCGGTAGCCCCACCAGGGTCCCACGCCCAGCTGTTCGATCCAGCAGGCCATCGCCTCGTCCAGGTCGCGTACCAGGAAACCCCACTGCCGTATCGGGCCCAGGACCTGGTCCATAAACACCATAGCTGTATCGCCCGCCGCCGTTAAACACGTGAAGTACCCGGGCAGTATAGGTCAATGCGCGTCCGGTTGGGCGGTTCCGGGCGCTGTAACAGGCCGGCGCCGCCCGGCTCGGGATGCCGTTGCCGTTGCCCGCGGCGGGGCGTAAAGAAAAAACCCCGCGCTGGCGGGGCTCTCGAGGATCGTCGGGTGCTGCACCGATTACTGCAGTTGGAAGCTCACCGGCACCGGTACGGTCAGCTGGCCGCTGGCGAAATCACCGAACTCCGCGATGGCCACCGGGTCCAGTTCCGCCGACAGGCCGTCTTCCAGGGCACTCCTGGCGGCGGCCAGGGCCGCTTCGTCGAGCAGCCCGTGCCCGGAGGGCAGCGCTACCTGTATGGACAGCACCTCGCCCTCGGCGGTCATGGTGACATCCAGTTCCAGGCGTCCTTCCAGGTTGCGGCGCACGGCCCGTTTGGGATAGCGAATCTC
>JAWVYG010000002.1:0-16450 GCA_033722815.1 Halioglobus sp. | reverse complement strand
GCTCAGCTTCTCCACGTCGAAGATCGGCCCGCCAAGCGATACCCGGCTGATATCGAACTGTTCGAGCATCTCGGCCAGGGAAAATTTTTCCCGCTCGTCGGGCATGGACCACCCCATCCTGCCGAGGTAGTTCACCAGCGCCTCGGGCAGGAAACCCATACGCTGGTAGTAGAGGATGCTGGTGGGATTCTTGCGCTTGCTGAGCTTGGACTTGTCCGGGTTGCGCAACAGCGGCAGGTGGCACAACTGCGGCATGTCCCAGCCGAAGTACTCGTACAGCAGCTTGTGCTTGGGTGCGGAGTTGATCCACTCCTCGCCGCGCAGGACGTGCGTGATGCCCATGAGGTGATCGTCCACCACGTTCGCCAGGTGGTAGGTGGGCATGCCGTCGGACTTCAGCAGTATCTGCGCGTCGACCATGCCCCAGTCCAGGGCGATGTCGCCGCGCAGCATGTCCTGCACGACACAACTGCCCTCCTGTTCGGGCACCATCATGCGGATGACATGGGGCTCACCGGCCGCGCGGCGCTTCTCGACCTCGGCGTCGTCGAGCTTCAGGTCGGTTGGCTTCAGCGCGGTACCGTTGCCCGCTTCCCTGCGCGCCTCGCGCAGCGCGTCCAGCTCCTGCGCGGTGCGGTAGCAGACGAAGGCATTGCCCTGTTCCACCAACTGCTCGGCGTACTCGCGGTACAGGCCCATGCGCTCGCTCTGGCGGTAGGGGCCGCAGTCGCCGCCCACGTCCGGGCCTTCATCCCACTCGAGGCCGAGCCAGCGCAGGGAGTCGAGAATCGCCTGTTCCGACTCGGGTGTACTGCGCGCCTGGTCGGTGTCCTCGATGCGCAACAGGAACTGCCCGCCGTGAGCGCGGGCGAAACACAGGTTGAACAGTGCTATATAGGCGGTGCCCACGTGGGGATCACCGGTTGGCGAGGGCGCCACGCGGGTGCGTACGGTCATGGTGTTCGGGCTGGCTTACCTGGCTTTGTGGAGGGCGCGATTATACGACCTGCGCCCGGTAAAGCCCATAAGGCAGGACACCCGCGGCGCTAACCCCACCCGGGCGGCGACTCCACACCCTCCGGTACCACTGCCCACTCCGGCGCCTCGTACTCACCGATGAAGTGAACCTCGATGAACGGCAGCTGGGAGGCGATGATCGCCTGCACCTCGGCGGACGGGTCGCCCTCCATGGCGTCGCGCTGTTCCTTGCTCTGCCACGTCGCGATGGCCAGCAGCACGTTGTCGTCGCCGATCTTGCGGTGCAGGCGCGTACCCAGCGCGCCCGGCGAGCGCTGGATGATCTCGCTGGCCGCCAGCCATCCCTGGGCATACTCGTCGGCGCTGTAGCCGGGCCTGATGTGAATCTCGAAGATGTAGTGCATGTCCCAAGTGAAACAGGAATGCGTAGCAGCGACAAGCGCCGCCTCTTGCCGCCGCCGGGCACCTGGCCGTATACTCGCGCTGAAACCTGAGGGGTGGTCCCGGCCTGAGATGCGCGCAGCGCGAACCCTTGAACCTGATCCGGTTAATTCCGGCGTAGGAACAGGTGCACTACCGCCAGTCTGACGTCGCCCACCGGGTCTTCCTTGCAGCAAGCGCTACAGCCGCATCGCTGCAGCACACAGGAGACTCACCATGTCATTACGCAAACGCCCCTCCGCCGCCTGCCTCGCACTGGCAGCGTCACTGTTCTTTGCGCCCGCACACGCGGACCAGACCGATGTCGCCGTGCTGGAGGAGGTCCTGGTCAGCGCCAGTTACCGCCCCACCGCGCTGCGCGACATCCCCGGCAGTGTCAGCGTGCTCGGCGACGACGTGATACGCGGCCGCGCCGCGCGCCACCTCGAGGACGTGCTGCGCACGGTCCCCAACCTCAGCTGGTCGGCGGGCAGCTCGCGCAGCCGCTTCGTCCAGGTGCGCGGCGTGGGGGACCTGGAGCAGTACTACGACCCGAAGTACTACCCCTCCGTGGGGCTGATGCTGGACCGCCTTGAGCTGGGCGACAGCGCCAACGCGGGGATGCTGTTCGATATCGCCCAGGTCGAGGTGCTGCGCGGCCCCCAGGGCACGCGCTTCGGCTCCAGCGCACACGCCGGCATGATCAAGCTGCGCAGTAACGAACCGACCGAGGATTTCCAGGGCGAGATCAGCGGCGGCATCGGCGATTACGATGCCTACCACCTCGGGCTGGTGGCCAGCGGCCCGCTCTCGCAGCGCCTCGGCGCGCGCATCGCCGTACAGCAGAACAGCGGCGACGGCTTCATCGAGAACCAGGTACTGGACATCGACGACAGCAACGACTACGACGAATTCAGCGCCCGCGCGAAACTGCGCTTCGACGCGTCCGACAGCGCCGCCTACGGCTTCACCGCCTTCTACTTCGACGCCGACAACGGCTACGATACCTGGTCGATCGACAACAATCGCAACACCTTCTCGGACCAACCCGGGCAGGACCTGCAGGAGACACTGGCGGTCACGGCAACGGCGGACTGGACGCTGGATAACGCGTTATCGGTAGAGGCCGTCGTCAGCCACATCGATACCGAGCTGGCACAGAGCTACGATGCCGACTGGGTGGCCGACAGCGTCTGTCCGCCCGACGCCTGCTCCGGCGGCAACGACACCGCGCGCGAAATCTTCGGCCGCGACAGGCAGCGGAACATCGCCGACCTGCGCCTGCTTGGCGGCGAGGAGCTATCGACGGCCGGCGACAGCCGCTATGTGGTCGGCGTGTATGCCAACGACAGCGAGGAGGACTTCGACTACCGCTTCCCGAGCGTCTGGTACGGCGACTTCATGGCCGACAGCGACTACCAGACGCGCCGCCTGGCGCTTTACGGCGAGTACGAATACGCACTGAACGGCGACCTGTCGCTCCTCGCGGGCGCGCGCCTGGAGCGCTTCGAGGACGACTACGACAACAGCAACGGCTTCGCCTCGGACATCAGCGACGACCTGTGGAACGCCCAGCTGAGCCTGCGCTATGCCCTGTCAGACGTCACCTCCCTGTACGCCACGCTCGCCAGGGGCGCCAAGCCCGGCGGCGTGAACACCAGCGCCAGCGCCAACCAGCCCTTCATGTCACCGGTGTTCCAGGCCTATATCGACGACAACCTGACCTTCGGCGACGAGACGCTGGTCAACGCGGAAATCGGCCTGCGCACGCGGCAGCTGGACGGCGCTCTGCAGCTCTCCGCGGCGTTGTTCCACACAGAGCGCGACAACGCGCAGCTGGAGAACTGGATGTGGGATGGCGATGCCGGGCTGTGGATCGGCTACCTCGACAGCAGCTCCGACGCCACCAGCTACGGCCTGGAGCTGGAGGCGGTGTTGCTGGTAGCGGAGCGCATCGAGCTGTTCGCCAACCTGGGCTGGCTGCAGACCGAGGTGGACAGCATCGAGACCTTCGACCTGGACCTGAATGATTTCGTGGTCAAGGAGAATCGCGAACAGGCCAAGTCACCCGAGTACCAGTACAACGCCGGTGTGCGCGTGGCGTTCACCGCACAACTTGCCGGCCAGCTCGAGTTCGAGGGGCAGGATGCGACGTTCTTCGGCTACTACCACGACGGCGAACTGGACGCCTACGACCTGCTAAACGCGAGCCTGAGCTGGACCGCCGCGGACGTCGCGGTAACGCTGTGGGGCCGCAACCTCGGCGACGAGGACTACGCCGTGCACGGCCTGTACTTCGGCGTCGATCCCCGGGATGACGTTGGCGCATGGAGCAACCAGACCTACCGCCAGCTGGGCGAGCCGCGCACCTGGGGCGTGGACGTGCGCTACAGCTTCTGACGCGGCGATGGAAGGCGAACTGTCCACGGCGCTTGTGGTCGAGGTGCTGGCCACCTTGGCCAATCTCGCCTATATCGTCTTCCTGATCCGCGAGCGCATCGTCTGCTGGTCCTTCGGCATCGCGGGCAGCCTGCTCAGCGTCTACCTGTTCCTGGACGCGCGCCTGTACTCGGAGTCAGTACTGTACGTGTTCTATGCGGTTATGGGCGTCTGGGGCTGGCTGCGCTGGCATCGACGCGAGGAGCAGGCGGACAATCCCGTGGTACGCTGGCAGCTGGCCAGCCACTGCGCGGCCATCGTCGCCGCCTCCGCACTGGCACTGCTCATGGGTTACACGGCGCTGACGTACACCGACGCCCAGCGACCCATGTTCGACGCCTTCACCACCAGCTTCAGCTTCCTGGCCACCTACCTCGAGATCGCCAAGGTGCTGGAGGGCTGGATCTACTGGTTCGTGATCAACGTCGCCTCGGTATGGCTGTACCACGACCGCGAACTGGACATCTACGCCGCCCTGATCGCACTCTACAGCGTGCTCTCGGTGGTGGGCTTCGTGCGCTGGCGGCGCAGCTGGCTGCACCAACAGGCGAGCGCGTAAGCGCTGGCTGCCAGCCTCAGTTGAACGCCGCCAGGTCCGTCTGCGCCCTGCCCAGGATCAGCGCGTGGATATCGTGGGTGCCCTCGTAGGTGTTCACGGTCTCCAGGTTGCACATGTGCCGGAATACGGGGTACTCGTCGGAGATACCGTTGCCGCCGAGCATGTCGCGGGCAGTGCGCGCGATCTCCAGCGCCTTGCCGCAGGAATTGCGTTTGAGCAGCGAGATCAGCTCCGGCGCCAGTTCGTCGCGCTCCTTCAGGCGGCCGGCCTGCAGACAGCCCTGCAGTCCCAGCGCGATATCCGTCTGCATGTCCGCGAGCTTCTTCTGTACCAGCTGGTTCGCCGCCAGTGGCCGGCCGAACTGGTCGCGCTCCAGCACGTACTGGCGCGCCGCGAGCCAACAGGTCTCCGCTGCACCCAGCGCCCCCCAGGATATGCCGTAACGCGCCACGCTGAGGCAGGACATCGGCGCCTTGAGACCCCGGGCCCCGGGCAGCACCTGCTCGTCCGGCACCAGCACGTCGTCCATTACGATTTCACCGGTGACGCTGGCGCGCAGCGACAACTTGCCCCCGATCTTCGGCGCGCTGAGTCCCGGCATACCCTTGTCCAGCACGAAGCCGCGCACCGCGCCGCCCTCGTCCCGCGCCCAGACCACGAACACGTCGGCCAGCGGCGAGTTCGAAATCCACGTCTTGGCGCCGGACAACAGGAAACCCCCGTCCACCTGCCTGGCGCGGGTCTGCATACCGCCGGGGTCGGAGCCATGGTCCGGCTCCGTCAGGCCGAAGCACCCCACCAGCTCGCCCTTCGCCATGCCGGGGAGATATTTCTCGCGCTGCTCTTCGCTGCCGAAGGCGTAGATGGGAAACATCGCCAGGCTGGACTGCACGCTGAACATCGAGCGGTAACCCGAATCCACCCGCTCTATCTCGCGCGCGATGAGCCCGTAGCTGACGTAGTTGACGCCGGGGCAACCGTAGCCCTTTAGCGTGGGGCCCAAGAGCCCCAGCGCGCCCATCTCGCGGAAAATCTCCGGGTCGGTGTGTTCGTCGCGAAACGCATCGCGCACTCGCGGCAGCAGCCTGTCCTGGGCGTAGGCGCGCGCCGTATCGCGCACGCCCCGTTCCTCTTCGGTAAGCTGGCTCTCCAGCAGGAACGGGTCCTGCCACTGGAACTGGCCCCAGCGGGGTGCAAAATCTGACATCGGGATACCTGTCGGTGGCTCGAAAGCGGCGCGCCCCTGCAGGGCGCAACCGACGGCAGTATACGCAGAAATTCCCATCCTTGTGACCGGAGAACACGCTGTGCACGTCTGTTACCCAGAGCGTGTGCAGGCACTATAATGGCGGCGATGAATCGTATCGACAGGACATTCTGCCTCGCGCCCATGATGGACTGGTCGGACAGGCACTGCCGTTTCTTCTGGCGCCTGCTGACCCGGCGTGCGCTGCTGTACACCGAGATGGTGACGACGGGCGCGCTGATCCACGGCGACCGGGAGCGCTTTCTTCATTTCAACGCCGCCGAGCACCCGGTGGCCCTGCAGCTGGGGGGCAGCGACCCGGCGGACCTGGCGCGTTGCGCCGGCTGGGCGGAACAATGGGGCTACGACGAGGTCAACCTGAACTGCGGCTGTCCCTCGGATCGCGTGCAGTCGGGAATGTTCGGCGCCTGCCTGATGGCACAGCCGCAGCGGGTGGCCGACTGTGTGGCGGCGATGATCGAGGCCTGTGACATTCCTGTCACGGTCAAGCACCGCATCGGCATCGACGACATGGAGCACTACGAGGAGCTCGGGCGTTTCGTCGAGACGGTAGCGGCCGCGGGCTGTGAGGTATTCATCGTGCACGCGCGCAAGGCCTGGCTGCAGGGCCTGTCGCCGAAAGAGAATCGCGAGATACCGCCGCTGAACTACCCCTGGGTACATCGCCTGAAGCGCGATTTCCCGCACCTGTCCATCGTCATCAACGGCGGTATCCGGACACTGGACGACTGCGAGGAACAGCTGCACAGGGTCGATGGGGTCATGCTGGGGCGCGAGGCCTACCAGAACCCCTGGCTGCTGGCGCAGGTAGACAGCCGACTGTTCGGCGCCAATGACCCGGCCGGCAGCCGCGACGAGGTGCTCGCCGCGCTGCTGCCTTACGTGGCAGAGCAGATGGCCGCGGGTTGCCAGCTGAACCACATCACGCGGCACGTGCTCGGCCTTTACCAGGGGGTACCCGGCGCGCGAAAATTCCGCCGGCACCTGAGCGAACATGCGTTCCGCAAGGGCGCCGGCCTCGACGTCCTCGTCGCCGCTGGCAAATACCCGCAGGCCGCGGCCAGGGACACCCGGGCTGCGGGCCCGTTAACAGATTCGACACGCAGGGAAGTGAACAGCTTATGATCGGCGCACTGAAGGCACTCTTCGAAGGTGCTGGCGAAGACCAGCGGGACAGGTCGGAGCAGGTGCGCCTGGCCGCTGCCGCGCTACTGTTGGAGACCGCCAGGGCGGATTTCGTGCAGGACGCCACCGAACAGGCCGCACTGGAAAGGTTGCTGGTGAGCGCCCTGAAACTGCCTGCGGCGGAAGTGGCCTCCCTGGTGCGCGAGGCCC
This sequence comes from Halioglobus sp., assembly GCA_033722815.1. Taxonomy (GTDB): domain Bacteria; phylum Pseudomonadota; class Gammaproteobacteria; order Pseudomonadales; family Halieaceae; genus Marimicrobium. The sequence goes on along the minus strand of JAWVYG010000002.1, from coordinate 9,452 downwards.
AGGATCACGTCGACGAATCCACCTCGTTGTACGAGTTCACGCGCGTGATCAATGACCACTACGACGCGCTTGAGAAGCAGATCCTCGTCGAGGCGATGTGGCGGGTGGCCTGGGCCGACGGTGATATCGACAAGTACGAGGAGCATCTCATACGCCGTGTGGCGGAGCTAATCTACGTAACACACGCCGACTATATTCGCTGCAAGTTGAACGCCAAACCCTGATCAGGCGCGTTCGAGGGTATTCATCAGGTCCTGGAAGCGTTCGCGGTTATCTTCGGAGAGGCCCATCAGCACGCGGTGCGCCTCGATGACGGTGTCCCTGACCTGCTGCTGGCTGCCGCTGACCGAGGGAATCTGTGTGATATCCGCCGGCTCGACGCAGGCCTCCTCGCGGATGTCGTACAGGCGATCGAAGCTCATACTCTGCAGCAGGCGCACGATACCCGGGTCACAGGCAAAGACCGCGGGCTTGAAGCCGAACTTCTCGTTGACGTTCAGCGCCAGCTGGGCCAGCACCCCGAGGGTCGTACTGTCCAGGCCCTCGGCCTGGGTGAGGTCGACCCAGACGCTGGTGAAACCGGGGTCGTCGTACATTTTCTGCAGGTAATCCTCGATCGTGGTGCACAGGGTCACGCGCACATCCCCGACCAGGCGCAACACATACGCACCCTCGTGGCAGGCAGCGAGTATTCTGCCCTCCTGCATCCTAGCCCCGCTTGCTCAGGAACAGCGCCGCGATATCGTCCGGCGCGGTCTCAACGTGGTCCAGGCCGAGCCGTGTCACCAGTTCCTCCGGTGATTCCGCACTCTGCTCGAAGACGTCGAGGAAGTAGCTCTCCTTGTCCACCAGGTTCTTCGGCGGCAGGATCTCGAGGATGCCGTCGGAGAACAGCGCCAGCATGAAGCTGTCCGGCAGTGCCACCTGCTGCTGCTCGTACTGGGCATCCGGCACCATGCCGACGGCGGGGCCGCTCCCGGGCAGGTACTGGGCCCCGGCCGCACTCACCAGCACCGGCAGCGGCAGGTGCCCCGCGACGCTGTACTGCAGTGTGTTGTCGCGCACGTTCAGCAAGCCGACGATCATGGTGGCGAACTTGCCCACCGACAACTCCATCAGCTCCAGGTTGGCCTGCTGCAGCATCTCAACGGGGCTCATGATGCTGTGGTCACGCTTGCGCAGCAGGTCGGAGCGCTTGCGCGCGAACAGGTTTTTCACCAGCACGGTGGCGAACGCGGACGAACTGCCGTGACCGGAGACATCGGCCATGAAGAAGATCACGTGGTCCTCACCGACCGTGAAGTAGTCCGTGAAGTCGCCGCTGAGATAGAGCGAGGGTATGACCGTGTGGCTGAACACATAGTCGTCCAGCACCAGCGGCGTCGCCGGCAGCATGCGCAGCTGCACCTGGCGTCCGGCCTGCTGGTCCTGCTCGAGCATTTTCACCGTGCCACGCAACTCGGCATTGGCCACCTCCAGGCGCTGCCTGGAGTCCTGCAGTTCACGGCGCAGCTGGCGGTCGCGCACACAGCGCTCGATGGACCGCACCAGCGCGTCCCTGTCCTTGAACGGGCGCACAAAATAATCGTGGGCACCCAGGCGCAGCGCGGTCATCATGTGCTCCTCGTCGGCCACGTCGCCGAACATGATCGCGGGCACCTGCACGTCCATCTCGCGCAGGGTGCGCCGGGCCTCACCCCAGGACACGCCCTGCAGGTCGAGCTCGCACAGGATCACGTCCAGCTCACTGTTGGGGCCGATGGAATAGGTGGAATTCATCACGTCGGTGACGACCTGGACATCGAATTCGGCGGACTGCAGGAACTCTGCCAGCTCCTCGGCGCGGCCGGGCTGGTCATCGATGATTAGCAGGTTTCCGTTTGCGGCCATCGTGGGACAGTTAGAGGGGTTGATGGGGCACGTGCCGTGACACTACGCCCTATCATAGCGCCAGGCAACACAACATATTGTGGTTTTGGCAGGATTTTACAAAACTTGGCACGGCGTCACACATTGCCGCATCGAAACAGCCTGCCGGCTAGAAATCCTCGAATTCCTCACCCTCTTCGAAGTCGGAGAAATCGTCCACGATCACGCCGCCGTTGAGGAAGGTTTCGCGGCGCTGCAGGTAGGCGTTGCGCAGGAATATGTATCGGTCACCGGAGATCAGCTCGTCCGCCTTCAGCAGCTGGGCGCGGATATCGATCGCCTCACCACCGCGGAAGCCGAAGTTGAACAGGGTGTCGTCCGACAGGTAGGGAATGGAGGCGAAGCTGTCGACCAGCTGCCCGGCGCCGCTGCGCACGGTGCGCGGGCCGAGCACGGGAACCATGATGAACGGGCCCGAGTCGACGCCCCAGGTGTGCATCGTCTGGCCGAAATCCGCCTCAACGTGCGGTATGCCAATGGCCGAGGCGACGTCGAACAGGCCCAGCAGGCCCACGGTGGAGTTGATCACCAGGCGCCCGAGGCTGTCGAAGGCCAGCGCCGGCCGGCCCTGCAGCGTGGCGTTGACGATGGTATTGAACTCGTAGATGTTGCTGATGAAATTGCTCACACCGTCCTCGACGGGATCCGGCGTCACCTTGCGATAGCCCTTCGCGACGGGGCGCAGCACGTAGCCATCCAGCGCCTCGTTGAAAGCAAATATCTTGCGGTTCACGGGCTCCCACGGGTCGATGTTCTCCCCCTCCTCCACCTGCGCCAGGGCCAGGGTCGCGCACAGCGACAGGACGGTAGCGGCGAGTGTACGCAGGACAGGCATGGGGCGATCCGGGTCAGGTCGGGAAGAGCATGTTACGCCGGGCCACAACCGCGTTCAAGCACAGGGGTTTCACTGCCGTGCCGGGGCGGCCCAGAGGATATCGCTGTGCAGGAACTGCTCGACCTGCTCGCAGCCGAAATCGTGGATGGACCCGGGACTGACACCCAGTTCAGCGGCCAGTACGGCGAGGATCTCGGCGACGGTGGCGCCGTCGTTCTCGCGCACGAGCTCCAGCAGGCGCGCGGTGGCGGCGTTGACCTCCATGAACTTAACCCTGTCCTCGCTGTTGCGATACACCACCAGGTAGGTCGGCTCACCCGGCTCGGCCGGTCGGTTGGACGGCCCGATGCGGTGCACGGGGAAGCGGTAAGCCAGCGGCAGCGCCAGGGGCGACAGTCGCGGGACGACCGCCGCGATATCGGTCACCGGCGCGCTGGCGGGGAGTACTTCCCGCGACACATCCAGCGCCAGCTCTACCCACTCGTAGTGGGCCAGTTCCGTCATGAACGGCGGATCGCACGCCCGCGGCGCGTGGTCGTTCATCAGGAAGTCGAGGAACTCCTGGCTGATCTCGAGGAAATACGGGGAGTGGCAGCGGTGGTCCTGCATGAAGGAGCGCACCAGCGCACGCCAGTCGTCCTCCTCGTACAGGCTGTACAGCACGGGGAAGCCCGCGGTGAGAAAGCCCTCGATGTTGTTGTAGACCAGGTCCTCGTATATCTTCAGGCGCCGGGGCTCGATGCCGGCGGGCGGCGCCTCTGACTGCGGATCGCGCAGGTAGCGGGCCATCGCCATCTGGGCGGAGCGCAGGTCAGGGCTCACCTAGGCGAGCGCCTCCACCGCGTTGGTGAGATAGGGCCGCTGCAGATCGCGGATCATCGCCACCTCCTGCAGCAACACCGACAGCGGAGGCAGGTTGAAATCGCGCTCCAGCAGCGTCGGCAACGGACCGACGCGCGCATAGGCCTGGGCCAGCAGGCCCCACACCGGGTCGATGACGTCGCTGCCGTGTGTATCCACCTTCAGGTCCGGCGCCTCGTCGTAGTGCCCGGCGATATGGATGTAGCGCGCCCGCTCCAGGGGCAGCGCCTCCAGGAACGTCAGGGGATCGTACCGGTGGTTGATGCTGTTCACGTAGATATTGTTGACGTCCAGCAGCAGGTCACAGCCGCTTTCGGCCAGGACCGCGCCGATGAACTCGGCCTCGCTCAGGTCCGTGTGAGGCTGCGCGTAGTAGGACGCATTCTCCAGGGCAATGGGCGCCCCGATAACATCCTGCACCTGGCGCACCCGCGCAGCGACGTAATGCACCGCCTCCTCGGTAAAGGGAATCGGCAGCAGGTCGTACAGGTGGCCCTGCGCCGCGCAGTAGGTCAGGTGTTCGCTGTAGACCGGTACGTTCAGCCTGTCGATCAGCTCGCGCACCGACTTGACCAGCTCGACGTCGAGCGGGTCGGGGCCGCCGATATCCAGCGACAGTCCGTGCAGCGCGAGCGGGTAGCGCTCCGCCAGCTGCAGGAACTGCTTCTCGAAGCGGCCGCCTACCCCGATCCAGTTTTCCGGGGCCGCCTCCATGAAGTCGACCTCTCCCTGGTCCATATCGAGAAGCGGGCCCAACAGGGCCCGCCGCAATCCGAGTCCCGCTCCTTCGAGTACCCGGTCAGGCTCAGGCATTACTTATCGCCGCACTTGCCTTCGCCGCACTTGCCTTCGCCTTCGGCCTTGCCTTCGCCGCATTTACCTTCGCCGCACTTGCCTTCACCTTCGGCCTTGCCTTCGCCGCATTTACCTTCGCCGCACTTACCTTCGCCTTCGGCCTTGCCTTCGCCGCATTTACCTTCGCCGCACTTGCCTTCACCACAGCCGCCTTCTTTATGGGCGCCGTAGTTGGGCAGGTCGTAGCCGCCGCTGAGCTGCTGGGCTGAGAATGGGTTTACTTCCGCCGACGCCAGCGGCACCACGGAGCTGGCCAGGAACGCCGCGCCGAGAGCTGCAGCAAGAGGTTTCTTGATAGTAGCCATATTGAATGTCCTTGAATCCAAAGGTGAGTAAGTATTAGCAAAATCCCGACGCATATCACAGGGTTCACGGCTGCGATGTGCATTCGTGGTCTATATGACATAGCACCGCCGGGGAAGTTTCACAACTTTTGCACGGGAAAACAATTTGCCGGACAGCCACCGTTTATCAGCGAGGATTCCGGGCCAGCCAGTCCTCGACGTGCCGCCACTGTTCCAGCAGCCGTTTGCGCGACACGGGCCGGCGCGTCCCCAGGCTCTGGGCGAACAGCGATACGCGAAACTCCTCCAGCATCCAGCGGTAGGTCGCGACCTCTTCACTCAGCTGCAGGCTCTCCGGCCTGTCCGCCAGCAGTGCGGCGAGCGGCTCACCGAGGGCCGCCAGCATGGCCATGTGGTCCTGGTCCTTGCCGTACTGCCCCGCCAGGCGCTCGGCGCGCACGCGCAGGGCCTTCATGTAACGCGGGTACTGTTGCAGCCACTCGGCTGGCGTATCGCGCTGGAAATGCGGCGCCAGCAAAGCGGCCGTCTGCGCCTCGACGTCCGCACGGCTGTCCGGCCAGATGCGCGGATCCCTTTGCGCCAGCGCGCTGCGCGCGGCGGCGAGCTCGCTCAGCGCGCTGCACAGCTGCCGCTCCAGATCCTGCGCCAGGGGTAGCAACGCGTCGCGTCCGCGCTCGAGGCGCGCGCTGAAGGCGTCTTCGCTGCGCGGCAGTTCGCCCTCCAGCGCCATGGCCTGTGCGACCGCGGCGTCGATCATATCCTCCACCAGCGGCTCGCGCTCACAGTCGGTGCGCGCCAGCAGCAGGTGACTGTGGTTGTCGTGTAGCAGCTGCTTGCGCAACGCCTTCACCTGCTGGGCCAGCCGCAACCGGAACAGCCGTACCAGGCCAAGCCGGTGCTGCAGGCTGGCCTGCCCGGGATAGTCGCACAGCTCGATTGCCACGCTGTCGCCGCGGTCCACCAGCGCGGGCCAGGCGACGATCTCCAGTCCCGCCTGGCGGAACTGCCAGCGCTGCGGGAGATCGCCGAAATCCCAGCGCGTAATGCCCTCCCGCGCCGGCGAATCCTGTTGCCCCGCGCTGACGCTCTGGCGCGTATCGTCGCGAAACTGCTCGATGAGCCGGGCGAGGTCGCGCCCCTGGCCCAGCAGGCGTCCGCGGGCATCCACGACGCGGATGTTCATGCGATAGTAATCGTCCAGCGCCGCCGGGTTCCAGTCCGCAGCGCACAGCGTGACGCCGGCAATGTCCTGCAGTGCCTGCGCAAGCGCCTGCAGCAGGTCGCGGTCCTCGGACTGCAGGCGCTGCAGCACCCTGTCCACGGTGTCGGGCACAGGAACGAGCTGCCTGCGCTTGTCCTTGGGCAGGCCCTTGAGCAGGGCAATACACTTCTCGCGCAACAGTCCCGGCACCAGCCAGTCGAACAGGTAGCGCGGCGCGCGGTTCAGCAGCGCGACAGGCACCGTGACGGAAACGCCGTCGCCGTCCTGTCCGGGCTGGAACTCGTAGCTCAGCCTGAAGCCCAGGTCCTGCCACTGCAGCTGCGCCGGGAACTGCTGCTCCACGTCGTCCCCGGGGGCATAGGCCAGCAGCATGTCGCGCGCCATGTACAGGCCGGGCTCGCGTTCGGGGTGTTTGCGCAACCAGCTCTCGAGGCGCCTTGCAGTGAAGACGTCCGCGGGAAGGCGCTCGTCATAGAATGCAGCGAGGACCCGGTCCTGCACCAGGATGTCGCGCCTGCGCGTGCGCGCTTCCAGCTCGAGCACCTCCCGCACCAGCCGACGATTGTGGCGCAGGAATTCGGGATACTGCCGGTAGTCACCGGCCACCAGCGCCTCGTTGATCATGATCTGCCGGCTTTCCGCGGGCGCAATCGGGCCGTAGTGCACGCGCTTGTTGTCCGCCAGCGTCAGGCCGAACAGGCTGGTGCGCTCGCTGGCCATCACCTGGCCGGTCCGCGCACGCCAGGAGGGCGCACAATAGTGACGCCTGAGTAATGCCGGGTTGATATCCAGCGCCCAGTCGGGCTCGATAGCGGCAACCTGCCGGGCGTACACGCGGGACGTTTCCACGATCTCGGCGGCCATGACCCAGGGCGGACTCTTGCGGGCGAGGGCGGAGCCCGGGAAGATGAGGAACCTGCGGTTGCGCGCGCCGAGGTATTCCCTGCCCTCGTGCTGCTGTCCGATGTTGGCCAGCAGGCCGCTGAGCAGCGCCCGGTGCACGGCGCGATAATTTTCCTCGGCGGGCAGCTCACCGCGCAGGCGCAGCTTCTGCTGGCGGCAGGCAATGCGCAGCTGCATGTGCGTGTCGCGCCACTCGCGCATGCGCATGTAGGACAGGAACTCCCGCTTGCACAGCTTGCGCAGCTGGTTCTGGCTGAGCGACTGGCGCTGTTCCTCGTAGTACGACCAGAGACCGAGCCACGCCATGAAATCCGAGCGCGGATGGCGGAAGCGCGCGTGCTGCTGGTCCGCCTGCGCCTGCTTGTCGGCGGGGCGTTCGCGCGGGTCCTGCACGCTCAGCGCGCTCGCGATGACCAGTATTTCGTCCAGGCAGTGCTCCCTGTCCGCCTGCAGGATCATGCGCGCCAGCCGCGGGTCGACGGGGAAACGGGCCATGCGCCGCCCAAGCGAGGTCAGCTTGCCGCGCGCCGTAGCGGCGCCCAGCTCCTCGAGCAGGCGAAAGCCGTCGCGCACCAGGCGCGCGTCCGGTGGATCGATAAAGGGAAAGCGGCTGACATCACCCAGTCCCAGGGACAACATCTGCAAGACCACAGCGGCGAGATTGGTGCGCTGGATTTCCGGCTCGGTGAACGCCGGGCGCGCGGCGAAGTCCTCCTCGCTGTACAGGCGCAGGCAGACACCGGGGCCCACCCTGCCGCAGCGGCCGCGGCGCTGGTTCGCACTGGCCTGCGAGATCGCCTCGACCGGCAGACGCTGCAGCTGCGAGCGGTGCGAGTAGCGGCTGATGCGCGCTTCGCCGGGGTCTATGACATAGCGTATACCCGGAACCGTGAGCGACGTCTCCGCGACGTTGGTCGCCAGCACGGCGCGAATACCGCTGCGGCGGCGCGCGCTGTCGAAGACACGGTTCTGCTCCGCCTGGCCCAGGCGCGAGTAGAGCGGCAGCACCTCGACCCGTTCGACGCCGCGCAGCGCCCTGGCCAGTTCGCGAATCTCCCGCTCGCCGGGCACGAAGACGAGCACGTCACCGCGCTCGCCGAAACGCCCAGCCTCGATGTCGCGCACCAGGCCGACGATGTCCGCGCCGTCACCCTCCCCGCCCGCAGCGCCCGCGTCGCGGTAAATCGTCTCGACGGGGTAGGTGCGGCCGGATACCTCGATCACCGGGGCGTCGTCGAAGAAGCGGGAGAAACCCTCGACGTCGATAGTCGCCGAGGTGACGATCAGCTTGAGATCGGATCGGCGCGGCAACAGGCGCTTCAGGTAGCCCAACAGGAAGTCGATGTTGAGGCTGCGCTCGTGCGCCTCATCGATGATCAGGGTGTCATACCGCTCCAGCCGTCGATCGCGCTGCAGCTCGCCCAGCAGGATACCGTCGGTCATGAGCTTGACGACCGTGGCGTCGGACACGCGCTCGTTGAAGCGCACCTGGTAACCCACCAGGCCGCCGGTGTCGCCGCCGAGTTCCGTCGCGATGCGCGCCGCCACGTTGCGCGCCGCCAGCCGCCGTGGCTGCGTGTGCCCGATCAGCCCGCGCTGGCCGCGCCCCAGTTCGAGGCAGATTTTCGGTAACTGCGTGGTCTTGCCCGAGCCGGTCTCACCCGCAACGATAACCACCTGGTTGGCGGCGATCGCCGCGGCGATGTCCTGGCGCCTTGCCGCGACAGGCAGGTCTTCGGGATAGACAATGTCGGGGAGGAGCCTGCCCTCCTCCTTGCATTCTTGCATAACGGGTATTCAGTCGGGCGCCGACACGGTGTGCGCCGGTCAGGGCCGCTCCCTGGGTTATAATCCGGGCTTGTTAACGAGATCGGGTGACCCAGGGGCCACGCTCATGGCGCAGATAAGCAACTACACCTACGACGAGATAACCATAGGGCAAACGGCGTCCTATTCCAAGCAGATCGAGGAGCGAGATGTACGGCTGTTCGCGGCCGTCTCCGGGGATGTCAACCCCGTGCACCTGGACGCGGAATTCGCCGCTGCAACCCCGTTCGGCGAACGCATCGCACACGGCATGCTCACCGGCGCAATCGTCTCCGCGGCGCTGGCGATGGCGCTGCCCGGGCCGGGAACCATCTACCTGGGCCAGTCGCTGCGTTTTCGCCTGCCGGTCAAGCTCGGCGACACGCTGACCGTGCAGCTGGAAGTCGTGGACAAGAAGGACCGACGCCAGTTCGTCACCCTGCAGTGCACCGCCAGCAACCAGCACGGCGAAATCGTTGCCAGCGGTACCGCGGAAGTGGTGGCACCGACACAGAAGCTGGTCATGGCGGCACCCGAATTGCCGCAGGTCGAGCTGCTCGACTGAGCCGCGTTCAGACCGCCTGCCGCTCCTCGAACTGCCCCGGATCGAGATACATGAGTTTCAACACGGTCGCACCGCCGCCGGCATCGGGTTCCGTGCCGAGCACCATGACGTTGGCCTGCTCCCCGTCGACGGTGACGCCGCTGATGCCGAAGATCAGCGCCCGGCTGTCCT
>JAWVYG010000001.1:0-18332 GCA_033722815.1 Halioglobus sp. | reverse complement strand
TCGTGAAAGACGGGAATGTCACAGCGCTCGACCAGGGCGGACTCGATCGCAAAGCACTCCGGCGCCTTGATGTCCTCGAGATTGATGCCGCCGAAGGTGCCGGCGATACGCGCCACCGTGTCGATAAACTCCTCGGTGTCGGTGGTGTCGACCTCGATATCGATAGAGTTGATACCGGCGAAGCGCTTGAACAGCAGCGCCTTGCCCTCCATCACCGGCTTGCTCGCCAGCGGGCCCAGGTCGCCCAGCCCGAGGACCGCCGTGCCGTTGCTGATCACCGCCACGAGGTTGCCCTTGCCGGTGTAGCGATAGGCCAGGGCGGGATCCTCGGCGATGACGCGGCAGGGTTCCGCGACGCCGGGGCTGTAGGCCAGGGACAGGTCCCGCTGGGTCTCCGCGGGCTTGGTCAGCTCGACGCTGATCTTTCCCGGCACGGGTTCAGCGTGATAGGCAAGAGCATCCTGCTTGAGATCTGTGGCCATAGGGCACCCCCGCGCACGGGACGGCGCTTCGCAAAAGGGTCGCAAGCATATAAAAAAGGCATGGGCCGAACAAGGCGGAATGTTGCAGCAAATGACCAGGGGACAGACCCCAATTTTCCTATTGCGCCGCTGGCGGAATAGGAAAATTGGGGTCTGTCCCCGTATAGCTGTGGAATATGGAAATTGGGGTCTGTCCCCGAACGGCTGCAAAAAAAACGCCGGACCTCCTTGCGGGCCGGCGTTTCTGTACTGCGCCGCCCACGCGGCGCGGTACCTGCTAGCGGGAAGCGCCCCGGCTGCCGAAACGCTTCTTGAAGCGATCGACCCGACCGCCGCTGTCGACAATCTTCTGCTTGCCGGTGAAGAACGGGTGGCACTGGGAGCACACGTCGATGTGGAAGTCCTCACACAGGGTCGATCGCGTCTGGATGGTGTTGCCGCAACTGCAGGTGGCAGTCACTGTCTCGTACTTGGGATGAATATCCGCTTTCATTGTATCGATCTCCATTTTACCGGTGCCGCCACCCGATCCCTGCCGGGCACCGCACCCTGTCAGGGAGTGGTGTCAGCCACGCCGCCGGCGCCTCGCCGGCCGGGAGTGGCGAAAAAATAGGCGGGCATCTTACCAGACGCGGCGCCATACGCAAGGGCGGAGGGGCTTTTGGTACAATCGCCGATTCCACCGGTTTTCACCCACTTGAAGGGGCGTAATGTCCGTACTTCGCCTGGCAGTGCCGTCCCCTTTGCGGCAGCTGTTCGACTACCTGCCGCCCGCCGGTACCTCGCCGGAGCTACTGGCGCAGCTGGCGCCGGGCACCAGGGTGCGGGTGCCCTTCGGCAGGCGCGAGGTGACGGCGTATCTCATCGGCGTTTTTCCCGACAGCGCCGTGGACAGCGCCCAGCTGAAGCCGGCGGTCGAGATTCTCGACACCCGGGCACTGGTGTCGGGTGCACTGTTCGAGCTGGCCCGGTGGGCCTGGCACTACTACCACCACCCCTCCGGCGAGGTCCTCAGCGCGCTGTTTCCGAAGCGCCTGCGCGACGGCAAGCCCCACCAGCGTGGCGGGGCCCCGGCCTGGCGCCTGGGTACCCGCGGCAAGGGCCTGCCCGAGCAGGCGTTGTCGCGCTCCCCCAAGCAGGCCAGGGCGTTGGCCCTGCTGCGCGCAGACCGCGAGGTGACAGCAAAAGAGTTCGAGGCACAGGGCATCTCCCGCGCCGTTCTGCGCGCCCTCAGGGACAAGGAGCTGATCGAGCCCTGCACCGTACAGCGCGAGCCGCGCGAAGCGCTGTGCCGCGACGGCCTGGCCCTCAACACAGAGCAGTCTGCCGTGCTGCAGGAGTTGCAGGGTGCCGAGGGCTTCAGCTGCAGCCTGCTGGAGGGCGTCACAGGCAGCGGCAAGACCGAGATCTACCTGCAGCTCATCGCCGACTGCCTGGCGCGGGGACGCCAGGCGCTGGTCCTCATCCCTGAAATCGGCCTCACCCCCCAGACCCTCGGGCGCTTCGCCCAGCGCTTCGACGCGGACATCGCCGTCTTCCACTCGGGCCTGTCCGATGCCCAGCGCTACCAGTCCTGGGAAGCGGCCCGCGACGGCAGTGCGCATATCGTCATCGGCACCCGCTCGGCGGTCTTCACCCCGCTGGCCAGACCGGGCATCATCATCGTCGACGAGGAACACGACAGCTCCTACAAGCAGCAGGACGGGTTCCGTTACAGCGCCCGCGACGTGGCGGTAAAACGCGGGCAGATAGATGACTGCCCGGTGCTGCTGGGCAGCGCCACGCCATCCCTGGAGAGCCTGCAGAACGCGGCGCTCGGCCGCTATCGACAGCTGCACCTGCGCAACAGGGCCGGCAGCGCCGGGATGCCCGCCGTGGAAGTGCGCGACGTGCGCAGGCAACCACTGCACGCCGGACTCTCGCCGCAATTGCTCGAGGACATACAGGCAACGCTGGACGCCGGTGAGCAGGCGCTGCTCTTTCTCAACCGCCGCGGCTACGCGCCGACCCTGCAGTGCCACGACTGCGGCTGGGTGGCGGAGTGCAATGGCTGCGATGCACGCCTGACCATCCACAGGCGGCAGGGCCGCCTGCGCTGTCATCACTGCGGGGCCTCGAGCACGTTGCCGGCCAGCTGTCCCGTCTGCCACAGCCGCAGCCTCCTCAGCCTGGGCCTCGGTACGGAGCAGACGGAGGCGTTTCTGCGGCAGCGCTTTCCGGATCGCGCGCTGTACCGCGTGGACAGCGACTCCATGCGCGGCCGGGACGCCATGGCCGCGCTGGCCGAACAGATCAACCGCGGCGAACCCTGCATACTGCTGGGCACACAGATGCTGACCAAGGGCCACCACTTCCCGGCAGTGACCCTCGTGGCAGTGATCGACGCGGATGCGCTGCTGTTCAGCGCCGACTTTCGCGGCGAGGAACGCATGATCCAGCTGCTGACGCAGGTGGCGGGACGGGCAGGCAGGGAGGCCGCTGCCGGTCGCGTGGTACTCCAGTCCCACTACCCGGATCACCCGTTGCTGCAGGCCGCCCGGGAGCAGGACTACGCGCAGCAGGCGCGCCGGCTGCTCGAACAGCGCCGGGGCAGCGGCCTGCCGCCCAGCGGCCAGCTGCTGATACTGCGCACTGACTGCCCGGACGCACGGTACGCGGAATCGTTCCTGCGCGACCTGCGCGAGGCGACCGAGCACAGGCTGCCGGCGGGCTGCTCCTACATCGGGCCCCTGCCTGCACCGCTGCAGCGCCGCGCGGGGAAGTTCCGCTGCCAGCTGCTGCTCACCGCGCCCAGTCGCCGGGACGCCCACCATGCCGCCACGCTGGCGGTGGCCGCGGCGGAGGGGGCGACGGCGGGCCGCGGCCTGAAGTGGTCGATCGATATCGATCCGCAGGACATGTTCTGACCGCAGCGCGCGGCACACGCGGCATTGTCACCGCGCGCGGGGGCTCACTGGTCATGGGTCGCGGTAATGAGGATAATACGCCCCCTGTTTTGACGACGAACAACAAACCTGACACGCAGGTCGGCGTTCCGGCCCGCACTGGCGCATCTCCCGCAAAATGAAAGAAGACATCATCGCACTCGTCGAATCGGCCCTGGATTCGCTTGCGGCACAGGGGCAACTGCCCGCCGATCTCGCGCCCTCCGTGCAGATCGACCGTACCCGCGACAAGTCCCACGGCGACCTCGCCAGTAACGTCGCGCTGACGCTGGCCAAGGCCGCCGGCATGAAGCCCCGGGACCTGGCCGGCGAGATCTGTGCGGCACTGCCCGACAGCCCGCTGGTGGAGCGCACTGAAATCGCCGGTCCCGGTTTCATCAACTTCTTCCTCAGTGCCAGCAGCAGCCAGGCGGTGGTGGCGAAAGTGCTCAACCAGGGCCGGGATTTCGGCCGCAGCGACAGCGGCGGCGGTCGCAGGGTGCAGGTGGAGTTCGTGTCCGCCAATCCCACCGGGCCGCTGCACGTCGGGCACGGCCGCGGCGCCGCCGTCGGGGACAGCCTGTGCCGGCTGCTCGCTGCCACCGGCTGGGACGTGTTCCGGGAGTTCTACTACAACGACGCCGGCGCGCAGATCGACAACCTCGCGCTGTCGGTACAGGCGCGCTGCAAGGGCGTCGAGCCGGAAGACCCCGCGTGGCCCGCCGACGGCTACCGCGGCGATTACATCGTCGAGCTGGCCCGCGCCTACCTCGCCGGCGAGAAAGTCGACGCGACGGACCAGCACGTGGTCGGCTCCGGCGACGCCGAGGACCTGGACGATATACGCCGCTTCGCCGTCGCCTACCTGCGCCGGGAGCAGGACATGGACCTGAAAGCATTCGGCGTCACCTTCGACGAGTACTTCCTCGAATCGTCCCTGTACGCCAGCGGCGCCGTGGACGCGACGGTGCGGCGACTGCAGGACAACGAGCACTGCTTCGAGCGGGACGACGCACTGTGGCTGCGCACCACCGACTTCGGCGACGACAAGGATCGCGTGATGCGCAAGCGCGACGGCAACTACACCTACTTCCTGCCCGACGTGGCCTATCACCACAACAAGTGGCAGCGCGGCTTCGAGCGCGTCATCAACGAACAGGGTGCCGACCACCACAGCACGGTGACGCGCGTGCGGGCGGGCCTGCAGGCACTGGACGAAGGTATTCCCGAGGGCTGGCCCGAGTACGTGCTGCACCAGATGGTGACGGTTATGCGCGACGGCGCCGAGGTGAAGATCTCCAAACGCGCCGGCAGCTATGTGACCCTGCGTGACCTGATCGACGAGGTGGGCTGCGACGCCACGCGCTACTTCCTCGCGGCTCGCGCACCGAGCTCACAGCTCACTTTCGATATCGACCTGGCGCTGTCGCAGAGCAACGACAATCCCGTGTACTACATACAGTACGCCCACGCCCGCGCCTGCAGCGTCATGCGCAAACTGGCGGAGCAGGGCTGGCAGTGGCAGGCCGCAGACGCGCTGCAGCAGCTGGATAACCTGCGCGAGGAGCACGAGACTGCGCTGCTGCGGCGGCTGGACCGCTACCCGGAGGTGGTGGCAAACGCCGCGCGCGACAGCGAGCCGCACTCGGTGGCCACCTACCTGCGCGAACTCGCCGCCGACTTCCACACCTGGTACAACGCCCACAAGATGCTGGTCGAAGACGAGGGCCTGCGCAACGCCCGGGTGGCACTGAGTGAAGCGGTGCGCCAGGTCATACACAACGGCCTGGACCTGCTGGGCGTTTCCGCCCCCACCGAGATGTAGGCGATGGCGAGGGACTACGCAAAGAAAAGCGGCAGCAGCAAACGCGGCTCGACCCGCCGGAAGAAGAATGCCGGCAGCGGCGGCAATGGCCTGAAGCTGTATCTTGCCGGGGTGCTCAGCGGCGTGTTCCTCAGCGCTTTGGTCTACCTGTCCTCCCTGACACCCGAAGCGGCCCCGCCCACCCCGCAGCCAGAACCCGAGGCCGCCCCCGAACAGCCCGACGCCATCGCCGATGCGCCGAAGCCGCGCTTTGATTTCTACAAACTGCTGCCGGAACAGACCATCGACGTCGAGGTCGACGAGGTCGAACCCGCGCGGGACGTGGGCAAGCCCGGGGCCGCGGACCTGTACGTGCTGCAGGCGGGCTCGTTCCGCCAGCGCGAGGACGCAGACCGGCGCCGGGCACAGCTACTGCTGCTGGGTCTCGAGCCGACCGTGGAGGCGTCGAGCGGCGACAACGGCCGGTGGTTTCGCGTCTACCTGGGCCCCTTCGCGAGTCGCTCGGACATGAATCGCGTGCGCGGACTCACCGCGGGACAGGATATCGACACCCTGCCGCTGAAGCGCAGCGGCGACTGACCACCGGTGCGGCCCTTGAATCCTGCCCGGCCGACCCCATGTCTGCCTTTTACCGGGCAAAATGCGTGAGATAACTCCCCATGGAACAGTTTCGAGGCACCACCATCCTCTCCGTGCGGCGCGGCAACAGCGTGGTGATCGGCGGCGACGGCCAGGTTTCCATGGGCAATACCGTGATGAAGGGCAACGCGCGCAAGGTCCGGCGCCTGCACCGGGACCAGGTGCTGGCGGGGTTCGCCGGCGGCACGGCCGACGCGTTCACGCTGTTCGAGCTGTTCGAGGCGCAACTGGACAAACACCAGGGCCACCTCGTACGCGCCGCGGTTGAACTGGCCAAGGCCTGGCGCACAGAGCGCGCACTGCGTCAGCTCGAAGCCCTGCTGGCGGTGGCGGACAAGGAAACGTCGCTGATCATCAGCGGCAACGGCGACGTCATCGAACCCGAGGACAACCTCATCGCCATTGGCTCCGGCGGCCCCTTCGCCCAGGCCGCGGCGCGGGCGCTGCTGGACAACACGGAGCTGGACGCGCGCTCCATCGTCGAAAAGGGCCTCGGTATCGCCGGCGATATCTGTATCTACACCAACCACAACCGCACCATCGAACAACTGGACTTCTAGGGCTGCCGCCATTCCCGGCTGCCCGGCACAACGGGTAAGACCAAGGTTTCACATGTCGAACATGACACCCAGAGAAATCGTCCACGAGCTGGACAAGCACATCATCGGCCAGGACGATGCCAAGCGCGCGGTCGCCATCGCCCTGCGCAATCGCTGGCGCCGGATGCAGCTGGCGGAGGAGCTGCGGGCCGAGATAACCCCCAAGAACATACTCATGATCGGGCCCACCGGCGTGGGCAAGACCGAGATCGCCCGGCGCCTGGCGAAACTCGCCAACGCACCCTTCATCAAGGTCGAGGCCACCAAGTTCACGGAGGTGGGCTATGTCGGGCGCGACGTCGAATCCATCGTGCGCGATCTCGCCGACGTGGCCGTGAAAATGTACCGCGAGCAGGAGATGGTCCGGGTGCGCTTCCGCGCCGAGGAGGCGGCCGAGGAGCGCATACTCGACATCCTGCTGCCGCCGGCCCGCGACGCCGAGGGCAGCACGGGCGAGAGTACGCGCCAGCTGCTGCGCAAGAAACTGCGCGAGGGCGATCTCGACGACAAGGAGATCGAGGTGGAGGTATCCGCCCCGGGCATCGGCATGGAGATCATGGCGCCGCCGGGCATGGAGGAAATGACCAACCAGCTGCAGAGCATGTTCTCCAACCTGTCGCAGCAGAAACAGAAAACCCAGAAAATGCCGGTGAAAGCGGCCTTCGAAGCCCTGTGCGACGAGGAGGCGGCGAAAATGGTCAACGAGGAGGAGCTCAAGCAGAAGGCGGTCGCCGCGGCGGAGGAAAACGGCATCGTGTTCATCGACGAACTGGACAAGGTCGCCAAGCGCTCGGAGGCCTCCTCCGGCGCCGATGTCTCGCGCGAGGGTGTACAGCGCGACCTGCTGCCCCTGATAGAGGGCTCGACCGTCAGCACCAAGTACGGCATGGTGAAGACGGATCACATACTGTTCATCGCCTCGGGCGCCTTCCACCTGGCCAAGCCCTCGGACCTGATCCCCGAGCTGCAGGGTCGCCTGCCGATCCGGGTGGAGCTCGCGGCACTGACGCCCGAGGATTTCGAGCGCATCCTCACCGAGCCCAACGCGTCCCTGACAGAGCAGTACCAGGCGCTGCTGGCCACGGAGGGGCTCGAGGTCAGCTTCACCGAGGACGGGCTGCGCCGTATCGCCGAGACCGCCTGGCAGGTCAACGAGAAAACGGAGAATATCGGCGCGCGCAGGCTGCACACGGTTATGGAGCGCCTGCTCGAGGAATCTTCTTACGAGGCCGCAGACGCGGGGCTGAAAAACGAGTCGCTGCTGGTAGACGCGGCCTATGTCGACAGCCAGCTCGAGGCGCTCAGCGCCGACGAGGACCTGTCGCGCTTCATCTTGTAACCACGATCGAGGGGGCACGCGTTGACGGACCGGTTCATACCCAGCGGCGTACAACTGCACACCCGTTCGCGGGAGCTGGAGCTGGTGTACGACGAAGGTGTCAGTTACCGCCTGAGCTGTGAGTACCTGCGGGTCTACTCGCCCTCCGCCGAGGTGATGGGCCACGGCCCGGGACAGGAGGTCCTGCAAAGCGGCAAGATCGACGTCGGCATCACCGAGATAAAGCCTGTCGGCAACTACGCGCTGCAGCTGGTATTCGACGACGGACACGATACCGGCCTGTACTCCTGGGAGTACCTGTACAAGCTGTGCCACGAGTTCGAGCAGCGCTGGCAGAACTACCTGGACCGACTGAGCGCAGCCGGCGCCAGCCGCGACCCCGCAGTGCAGGTACTGAAACTCGACTGACGCTCCCCGGCACACCGGCGCCCGCGCCTGCATCTGAAAGACAGGCCGCTTCGGGCTATAATCCCTGACCCACTCCTGTTCAGGCAGTACAAGATGAGCGACAAGGACACCACGCACTTCGGCTACAGGGAGGTCGACACGGATTCCAAGGCCGGCCTGGTCGCCGACGTGTTCCACTCCGTGGCAGCGCGCTACGACCTGATGAATGACCTGATGTCGGCCGGGATCCACAGGATCTGGAAACGCTTCACGATCGAACTCAGCGGCGTGCGCCGGGGGCATGTCGTGCTCGATATCGCGGGTGGCACCGGCGACCTCGCGGCACAGTTCGCCGACCTGGTCGGCAGCGTGGGGCGCGTGGTGCTGGCCGACATCAACGACTCGATGCTGCGTGTGGGCAGGGACAAACTGCTCGACAGCGGCCGCGTCGGCAATATCGAGTTCGTGCAGGCCGACGCCCAGCACCTGCCTTTCCCCGATGACAGTTTCGACTGCATTACCATCGCCTTCGGCCTGCGCAACGTGACCGACAAGGACCTGGCGCTGCGCTCCATGCTGCGCGTGCTCAAGCCCGGCGGACGGCTGCTCGTGCTGGAGTTTTCCAAGCCGACCAGCGAACTGCTCAGCCGCGCCTACGACGCCTATTCGTTCAACATCATCCCGCGCATCGGCAAGCTCGTGGCCCAGGATAGCGACAGCTACCAGTACCTCGCGGAGTCCATCCGCATGCACCCGGACCAGCAGACGCTGCTGGAGATGATGGAGGACGCGGGCTTCTGCCGCTGCGAGTACCACAACATGACCGGCGGGATCGTGGCGCTGCACAAGGGCATCAAGGCCTGACATGGCGGACACCGTCGACCCCACGCTGCACACCGCCGCGCTGGGAGCACTGGAGGGCGTGATCAACCGGGCGCTGGCCCTGGCACCGCGCGGCGGCGCGGAACTCGAGCCCTTCGACAACCAGGTCTTCGCCCTGCACTGCACCGCACCCGCAATCGATCTATACCTGCACACCGGCCCGGGCCGCATACGCCTGACGCGCATTCACGAGGGCCCGGTGACGACCAGCATCCGCGGGACGGCCGCCGACTTCCGGGAACTGGCGGCGGCCACCGATCCCGCGGCCACCCTGATCAACGGCGCACTGGAACTGGACGGCGACAGCGGGCCGCTGATCGAGTTGCAGAAAGTGCTCTCTACCCTGGACATCGACTGGGAGGCGCCGCTGGTCGACACGCTGGGCGATGTCGCCGGTCACCAGGTGGCGCAGGTACTGCGCAACGGCTTTGCCTGGAGCAGGCAGGCGGCGCAGAGCCTGACCCGGCAGCTCGAGGAGTTCATCCACGAAGAGGCCCGGCTCAGCCCGCCGCGACTGGAACTGGAAGACTTTTATCGCGATGTCAGGCAGCTGGACCAGCGAGTCGAGCGCCTGCAGAAGCGCGCGCAGCGCCTGCGCGAACAGATCAAGTCCTTCAAGGCCTGACAGATGTCCCGTGTGCTGCGCCTGACCAGGATCCTGCGTATCGCCGCGCGCTATCGCCTGGACGACTTTCTCGATGCGACGCAGCTCGGCAGGGGGCAGCGCCTGCTGCTGGCCATCCTCCCCTGGCGCTGGGGCAGCCCGCCCGACATGCCGCGCGGGGAACGTTTGCGTCGCGCACTCGAAGAGCTCGGGCCGGTGTTCATCAAGTTCGGGCAAATGCTGTCGACGCGCCGCGACCTGTTGCCCGGGGACATCGCGGACGAACTGGCGCGGCTGCAGGACGACGTGCCGCCCTTCCCCGAACGCCAGTCGATCGGGATTATCGAGCAGGCGCTGGGCAAACCGGTCGACGCGCTCTTCGCCGATTTCGAATCGACGCCGATGGCCTCCGCCTGGGTGGCGCAGGTACACCGGGCGACCCTGCACAGCGGCGAGAAAGTGGTTGTAAAGGTCCTGCGCCCCGACATAGAACCGACCATCCGCCAGGACCTGGCGCTCATGTACACCCTCGCCCGCCTGGTAGCCAAATATGTCCCGGAGGGACGCCGCCTGCGGCCCGTGGAGGTCGTGTCGGACTACGAGCTGGTCATCCTCGATGAGCTGGACCTGGGGCGCGAGGCCGCCAACGCCAGCCAGCTCAGGCGCAACTTCATCGACAGCAAGCTGGTGTACGTACCGGAGGTGCACTGGGACTACAGCTGTCGCAACGTGCTGACGATGGAGCGCATCAGCGGCATACCTGTGACGGATGTGGAGACGCTGCGCGCCAGGGGCACCGACCTGAAACTGCTCGGTGAACGCGGGGTGGAGATATTCTTCACGCAGGTGTTCCGCGACAATTTTTTCCACGCCGACATGCACCCCGGCAATATCTTTGTCGACGCGACCGATCCCGCGGACCCGACCTACATCGCCGTCGACTGCGCCATCGTCGGCAGCCTGTCGGAGGCGGACCAGTACTACCTGGCCCGCAACCTGCTGGGCGTGTTCCGGCAGGACTATCACGAGGTGGCGCAACTGCACGTGGAATGCGGCTGGGTGCCACCCGACACGCGTGTGCAGGACTTCGAGGCCGCCATGCGCGCCGTGTGCGAACCGGTCTTCGAGCGACCGCTCAGTGAAATCTCCTTCGGGCAGCTCCTCGTCTACCTGTTCCAGACCGCCGCCCGCTTCGACATGGAAGTACAGCCCTCCCTTGTGCTGTTGCAGAAGACCCTGCTCAACATCGAGGGCCTCGGCCGCCAGCTCTACCCGCAGCTGAACCTGTGGGAGACCGCCCAGCCCTACCTGGAGAACTGGGTGCAGGAGCGTTACTCGCCGCAATCGGTCATCAGGCGGCTGCAGCGCCAGGCGCCCTCGCTGCTGGAGCAGTTGCCGCAGCTGCCGGAGATCGTGCTGGAGAACCTGCAGCAGTCGCGGGCGCCCCTGCAGCGGACCTCGGGTCCACCGCAGCCGCCGCGTCACGGCCGGGACGAGCAATACGCCAGGTCGCGGCGCAGGCGCAACGTGGTCGCGGCGCTGGTCTTCGCAGCCGCCGTGTTGAGCGCTGTCCCCGGCGGACTCGCGCAGCTGGCGGACGTCCCCGTGTACAGTTGGCTGCTGGCCGCGCTGGGGCTGGGCCTGTACTGGCACAACGACGCCTGAGCGCATGTGCGGCACCGCCCGCTGTGCCATAATGCGTCGATAGACGGGACTCGAGATGGCAGACACCTCCACACTGACGGCGGACATCAACTGGAACGCGCAGGGCCTGGTGCCGGCTATTGCACAGGACTGGCAAACCGGCGAGGTATTGATGCTCGCGTGGATGAACGAACAGGCGCTGCGCCTGACCATCGAGGAGGGGCGCGCGATCTACTGGTCCCGTTCGCGCAACGCGCTGTGGCGCAAGGGCGAAGAGTCCGGCCATGTACAGCACCTGAAGGAGCTGCGGCTGGACTGCGATGCCGACACGGTACTGTTGAAGGTGGAGCAGGTCGGCGGCATCGCCTGCCACACCGGGCGGCGACACTGTTTCTACACGCTGCTGGACGATGGCGGCTGGACCGTCACCGAGTCGGTGCTCAAGGCGCCCGACGAGATCTACGGAAAATAGGCAATGAGTGACGTTCTGGAACAGCTTGCGCAGACACTGCGCGCGCGACGCGAGGCAGACCCGAAGGAGTCCTACGTCGCAAGCCTGCATCACAAGGGCCTGAACAAGATCCTGGAGAAGGTGGGCGAAGAGGCCACCGAGGTCGTCCTGGCGGCAAAGGACGCAGGCGCCGGTGGCGATCGCGAGGCGGTCGTCGGCGAAGTTGCGGATTTGTGGTTTCACAGTATGGTGATGCTTTCACACCTGGACATAGACGTGGATGAAGTGCTGGGTTGTCTGGCGGATCGCTTCGGCGTATCCGGGCTCGAGGAAAAGGCCTCCAGGGAAACCTAGCGGCTGGAATTGGTAAGGAGGTACGCAATGGGAATCGGTGGTATCAGTATCTGGCAGCTGTTGATCATATTGGTCATCGTCATCATGCTGTTCGGCACCAAGCGCCTGCGCACGCTGGGCTCGGACCTGGGCAGCGCCGTCAAGGGCTTTCGCAAGAGCATGTCCGACGACGAAGCGGGCGACAACGCGGTCGACAGCACAGTCGACAACAACGCAACGCGAGAGGCCTCCGACGAGGCAGACGACAAGAAGTAGATGTTCGATATCGGTTTCGCCGAACTCATCATCATCGGGATCGTCGCCCTGCTGGTGATAGGGCCGGAGCGCTTGCCGGGCACCATCCGTACGGCGAGCCTGTACCTGAACCGGCTGCGCCGCGGCTTCAACGAGATCAAGCAGGAAGTGCAGCAGGAACTGCACAACGATGCCGTGATGCGCGAACTGCGCGAGACCTCGCAGCAACTGCAGCAGGAAACCCGGGCGCTGGAAGAGGAAATCCGGGACGGCGCGGACAAGCTGTCCGAGCCGCTGGCGCAGCATCCCCCCGCGACCACCACAGCGCCCGCAGCAGATGGCGAGCAGGTCCCGGGGGATGAGCAGGAACGGTTGGCGGCCCATCCGCCGGGTCAAGAACAGGGCAAATGAGCGAGCCTGAATCCAACGACCAGCCCATGCCGCTGGTCGCCCACCTGACAGAGCTGCGCGAGAAGCTGCTGCGCGCCATCCTCGCCGTGCTACTGCTGTTCATCGGGCTGTTTCCCTTCGCCAACGACATCTACGCCGCGGTCTCACGCCCGCTGCGCGCCATCCTGCCCGAGGGTGCCAGCATGATCGCCACCGAGGTTGCGTCGCCCTTTCTCACGCCGTTCAAGCTGACGCTGTTCACCGCGGCATTCCTGGCCATGCCCTACGTGCTGTACCAGGCGTGGAGCTTTATCGCTCCCGGTATGTACCGGCATGAAAAGCGCCTGGCGATCCCGTTGCTGGCGTCGAGTGTCGTATTGTTTTACCTCGGCGCGGCCTTCGCCTACTTCGTCGTGTTCCCGCTGATTTTCGCGTTCTTCACCGGCGTCGCGCCGGAGGGGATCGCAATCATGACGGACATCAACAGCTACCTGAACTTCGTGCTGAAGCTGTTTTTCGCCTTTGGCCTGGCCTTCGAGATCCCCATCGCGGCGATACTGATGATCTGGGCCGGCATCACCACGCCCGAGGCGCTGGCGGCGAAGCGCCCGTACATCATCGTCGGCTGCTTCGTATTCGGCATGCTGCTCACGCCGCCGGATATCATCTCCCAGTCGCTGCTGGCCGTGCCCATGTGGCTGCTGTTCGAGCTGGGCGTCTACCTGGGCAAACTGATGCAGGGCCGCTCCCGGGAGTGAAGGCAGGCCGCCGCAGCCGCTAGCGCTTGGCCATCAGTCCGCCGTCGGCCACCAGCGTGATACCGGTGGTATAGCTCTCGCTGGCGAGGTAGAACACGGGGTTGATGATCTCCTCGGTCTCCGCCACGCGCGGGATCAGCGCCGCATTCACCATACCCTCGGCGTAGCCGGGTATGGCGTCGATGGCGCCGTCCGTCAGGTCGGAGTGATAGCTGCCCGGCGCCAGCGCGTTGACCCTGATATTCAGGGGCGCCCACTCCTGCGCCATGACCTCGGTGAGCGCCTTGAGACCGGCCTTGGTTGCCGCGTAGATGCCGGAATAGGCCGGCGTAGACAGCGCGGCTACCGACAGCACGTTGATGACACAGCCGCCGCCCTGCTCGCCCATGCGCGGCGCCAGTCGCGAAGCGAGATACCAGGGGCCGCGCAGGTTGACCTCCACCATCTTGTCGAAGGCCGTCGGCGCAATGTCCGACAGTGGGCCGAACGCCACGTTGATACCGGCGTTGTTGACCAGGATATCGACCTGCCCAAAGCGATCGTAGGTCGCCTCGATCAGCGCATCCAGGTCCTCCAGCCGCCCCATGTGCGCCGCCTGCGCCAGCGCCTGGCCACCGCCGCGCTCGATCTCGTCGACCAGCGCCTGGCAGGATTCGAGCTTGCGGCTGGCGACGACTACCCGCGCGCCCTCGGCGGCGAAGCCCCTGGACATGGCAGCCCCGAGGCCGCGGCTGCCCCCCGTGACGATGACGACGTTGTCGCTGAACCTGTCTCCCATCGGTGTGTACCCCTGCGCGCCTGCGCTGCTACCATTGAGTCAACGACGCTAAACCAGAAAGTGGCCACACACCACCTCCAGCCGTCAGGAACAGGCCGGCAGTCAATCCTGTTGAGCCAGCGCGCCATAACCAGTGCGGTGCGACAAGGAGATAACTGACCCGATGTCTCAGAACAAGCAGAAAAGGGGGCTGGGCTCGCTGCGGCCGGTACTCGCCTACCTGGCCAACTACAAGCTGCGCCTGATCGGCGCCGCCTGTGCCCTGCTGTTTACCGCCGGCGCCACCCTGTCCATGGGCCTTGGCCTGCAGGTACTGATCGACCAGGGCTTCGGCGGCGGCACCATGGAGGACCTGCGCGGCGCCATCGTACTGCTTATCACCATTGCCGCGGCGGTGGCGGTGGGCACGTTCATCCGCTTCTACCTGGTGTCCTGGCTGGGCGAACGCGTCAGTGCGGATATCCGCAAGGCGGTCTTCGAGAATCTCGTCAGGCTCAACCCGGGCTTCTTCGAAACCAACCGCTCGGGGGAGATCATGTCCCGCCTGACCGCGGATACGACCCTGCTGCAGACCATCATCGGCTCCTCTTTCAGCATGGCGCTGCGCTCCAGCCTGACAACCGCGGGCGCACTGGTGATGATGTTCATTACCAACCTGAAGCTCAGCCTGATCATTGCCGTGGGCGTGCCGCTCATACTGCTGCCCATCCTCGTATTCGGCCGGCGCGTACGCAAACTGTCCAACCAGAGCCAGGACAGCATCGCCAGCGTCGGCAGTTACGCCGGCGAGGTCATCCAGCACATCCGGGTGGTGCAGAGCTACACCCGCGAGCCCTTTGAAATCGAGGCATTCGACCGCGAGGTGGAGCGCGCTTTCGCCATTGCCAGGCGGCGTATTCGCCAGCGCTCCTTTCTCATTTGCGGCGCTATCCTGCTGCTGTTCGTGGGCATGTCCGGCATGTTGTGGACCGGCGGCCAGGACGTCATCACGGGGCGCATGAGCGGCGGCGAGCTGGGCGCTTTCGTGTTCTACGCCATCATGGTCGGGTCGGGCTTCGCCACCATCTCGGAAGTCTGGGGCGACCTGTTGCGCGCGGCCGGCGCCGCGGACCGGCTGGTCGAACTCATCAACACCCGCAGCCTGATCGAGGATCCGGGCGGCGCGACCGCCGGCGAGCGCGAGCGACGCGAGTTGCGCATGAACGGGGTGACCTTCTACTACCCGACGCGCCCGGCCCAGGCGGCGCTGGAGGATTTTTCGCTGCACATCGAGGCGGGCAGGAGCCTTGCCCTGGTGGGACCCTCCGGTGCGGGCAAGTCCACGGTGTTCGAACTGCTGCTGCGCTTCTACGACCCGCAACGGGGCAGCATCACGCTGGACGGGATCGATATCCGCGAGCTCGGCCTGCAAACGCTGCGTGAGAACATCGCGCTGGTACCGCAGCAGCCCGCCCTGTTCACCGGCGACGTGCGCTACAACATCGCCTACGGCAGGCTGGACGCCAGTGACGCGGAAGTCGAGGCGGCGGCGCGGGCCGCACACGCGCACGACTTCATCATCTCACTGCCCGAGGGCTACGCCAGCCACCTGGGCGACCAGGGCGTGCGCCTCTCCGGCGGACAGCGCCAGCGTATCGCGATCGCCAGGGCCATTCTCAACGACCCGAAGATACTGCTGCTGGACGAAGCGACCAGCGCACTGGACACGGAGAGTGAACACCAGGTGCAATTGGCCCTGCAGGAACTGATGCAGCATCGCACCACCGTGATCATTGCCCACCGGCTGTCGACGATACTCCACGCCGACAGGATCGCGGTCCTTGACAAGGGCCGCATGATTGCCAGCGGCACCCACGAACAGCTATTGCGCGAGTGCGAACTCTACCAGCGCCTGGCGCGTTTGCAGTTCCGCGAACCCCGGATCAGCGAGGACGCGTATTCCGCTGAACCAGCTCAGCCCGATCCCTGCGAGCCTGGTTGATCTTCACCAGGTCGTCCATGGTTTCGCGGGATATCTCCGCGACATCGCCCAGCAGCTCGAAGCCGACGCGCGCATTATTGAGCGCGACGCGCCAGGGGGCGGCGAGAGGGTTCTCCAGGAACATGTCCGCTGCATCCTTGACCGCATCACGCAGGTAGGAGCCCGCCGTATGGCGCGATGACTCCACTGCCATCGACACCGCGTCGATCGATTCCATGAAGGCCTCGATCCCGACCCACTCCGCCAGCGCCTGGCGCTCAACCGAGTGACGCAGACCGCGGCGCAGCTTGCGGGTCATGTTGCGGAATTCGCGCTGCACTCTCGGCCCGAAGATGGGCAGCGACACCGCCTCCAGCTGGTCCTCGGCCTCCAGGTCGCGCCAGTCCTGGTTACTCAGCACCGACTCGATGTGGGGGAACACCACCTTTTCTTCCAGGTTCATGTGCTCGTAGATGTGCTCGACGTAATCGCGCCCGAGCTTGAGCAGGCCGTCCCCGGTTATCTGCCCGGCGCGCCAGGCCTCGACGGACTCCAGCACTTCGCGGCCGCGCCGGGCGGTGTTGTCGTGATCGCGCTGCAGGGTATCGACCTCGTCGGCGCCGGCCGGGTCCAGCTCGGCCACGCGTGCGTAGATGAGGTCTTCGCGCGGGTGGTGAAACCGATCGGGCCAGGTGACCATGTAGTCCATGATTTCGTAGACCAGGTGGGGGTCCACCAGTTCGCCGGCCTCGATGGTGTCCAGCTGCGCGGTGAACAGCTGCATCACCGTCGCCATGTGGCGGTGTTCGGCGCGCAGGGTCTTCATCAGCGGCCGGTCACCGCGTGCGGTGGGTTTCGCCTTCGGCTGCCACAGCGAACGGTCGCCGTAGCTGTTCGCCGACTTCCCTGCCGCGGCGGACGTCCCGTTGGCCTTGCCGCGCGGCCTGGCCGCAACCCGTGTCTTGGGCTTCGAGCCGGGGCCGGCTTTGGTTTTCGGCTTTGTCCTGGCTTTGGGCCTGGCTGATGCTGCCGGCTTTGTCTTTGCCTTTGCTTTGACCGCGGGGTTCGCTTTAGCCGCGGGCTTCGCTTTAGCCGCGGCCTTCGCTTTCGGACTGGCTTTCGCTTTCGGACTGGCTTTCGCTTTCGGACTGGCTTTCGCTTTCGGACTGGCCTTGGCCTTCGGTCTGGCCTTCGCCTTCGCTGTCGCTGCCATGATGATTAACTCCGGACTTATCGTGGAGGCGCATTATGCCACCTTTATACAGAGTTTAGGTCACATCCCCGAAATCGGCATTGATCCGGCTCATAGAAAGGTGCCGCACGGGCGCCGGGAAAACGCGGCCCTGCCCCGGCCCGGGACCGTCAGTCCAGTGACAACACCGCGGGGCCGTAGCCCTGCACGAATTCCGCCGGCATGCGCCGCGGCCGGCCGCTGCCCAGCTCGACGCAGGCGAAGCGCATTGCGCCGCGCAGCAGGGTCGCGGCGTCGCCGGCGCGGATCACCTGGAACTCCCTGCGCATGGTCAGCCGACCGTCCCAGTCCACGATCCAGGTGCCCACGACGATATCGTCGCCCTCGCGGGAGGCGCGCAGGTAGTGGTACTCACTGTGGGTAATGACCATGGCGCGATCCAGCCGCCGGTAACAGTCGAGGTCCAGCCCAAGTGACACCGAGTGCGACCAGGCTACCTGCTCACACCACTTCACGTAGACCGCGTTATTGGTGTGGTTGAGGCCGTCGATATCCGCGGCCTGGACACGTGTGCTGAGCAAGTGCGGGCGCGGGTGGTGCCAGGCGAGCTCGGGGTCATTCACGCGCCGCGCACCGCGGTTTCCCCCGACGTGCTCTCCAGGGGCTTGAGCGCGAAGTGCAGGTGGGCGTAGACAATGGCGATCACCGGGCACAGCAGGTTGAAGAACGTGTAGGGCGCGTAACTGAACGTGGCCACGCCCAGCGTCGCGGACATGTAGGCGCCGCAGGTGTTCCATGGAATCAGCACCGAGGTCAGCGTGGCGGAGTCCTCCAGCGTGCGTGACAGGTTCAGGCGCGACAGGCCCTGCGCCTCGAAAGCGTTCTTGTAC